>NZ_JBWKYF010000042.1:0-58426 GCF_059423605.1 Variovorax sp. GW460-12-1-14-LB1 | reverse complement strand
GGACGAGCCCGACCCCCACGACCCCCACGCTGTTTCTCCCGGAAAAACCCCATGAGCTCATCCGACACCGACGACGCAGCGATGCTGCCGGTCGAACCCGAAGTCAAGAAGCGGAAGCGGGCCGCCACGCCCAAGAAGGTGACGGAAGTTGCTGTTGAATCCGTCGCTGCGCCCGCAGAGCCGGCAGGGGCCGAGGCCGGGGAAGCGCCGAAGAAGCCGCGTGCACCCCGCAAGAAGAAGGTGGTCGAGGCGCCGGCTGCCGATGAGCAATTGGTGAGCGCGGCGGAAGTCGCTCCTGTGGCCGAGGCTCCCGCGACGGTCCAGCCCGATGTGGCGCCCGTGGTTGTCGAAGCGGCGGCAGCCGAGGCAAACGAGCCGGCGCCGGTCGAAGCGCAGCGTCCCCAGATGTCCGACGAGGACCAGGACGACGACCGCGGGGATGACGAAGACGACGAGGAAGACGAGCCCGACGAAGAGGAAGACGACCTCGATCGCGCCCGTCGCGCCGCCGAGCGCGAGCAGCGCAATGCGCCGCCGACCGAGCCGATCCGTTTTGCCGACGTCATTTCCGGCCAGTTCGACGCCGACGAGGAAAGCCCCGAGGTGCCGCCGCTCAAGCGCGTGCTGCTGCCCGAGGCCGATTCGCCCAAGCTGCACAAGGTGCTGGCGCAGGCCGGTCTCGGTTCGCGCCTCGAGATGGAGCAACTCATCTTGCAGGGCCGCATCTCGGTCAACAACGAGCCAGCCCACATCGGCCAGCGCATCCAGTACGGCGACCAGGTCAAGATCAACGGCAAGCCGATCCGCTACCGCATCGCACCGCCGCCGCCGCGCGTGATCGCGTACCACAAGCCCGTGGGCGAGGTCGTCACGCACGACGACCCGCAGAACCGCCCGACGGTGTTCCGCAAGCTGCCGCGCCTGCAACAGGGCAAGTGGCAGTCGGTCGGCCGGCTCGACCTGAACACCGAAGGCCTGCTGCTGTTCAGCAGCTCCGGCGATCTCGCCAACCAGCTCATGCACCCGCGCTTCGGCCTGGAGCGCGAGTACGCGGTGCGCGTGCTGGGCGCGCTCACCAGCGAAGAAAAGAAGAAGCTGCTCGAGGGCGTGCGCTTGGACGACGGCATGGCGCAGTTCGGCACCATCGAAGACGGTGGCGGCGAAGGCTCCAACTGCTGGTATCGCGTGACCATTTCCGAAGGCCGCAACCGCGAGGTGCGCCGCCTGTTCGAGTCGGTGGGCCATGCGGTCAGCCGGCTGATCCGCATCCGCTACGGCGCGATGGTGCTGCCGCGCGGTCTCAAGCGCGGTGCCTGGATGGAGCTCGACGAGCGCGACATCCAGGCGCTGTTCCAGGCTTCGGGCGGTGCGCAGGCGCGACCGGTGGGTCCGTCGCAACGCGGTCCCGGCGGGCCGGAGGGCGGCGGTCGTAACGGCCGGAACAAGAAGCGTCGCGGCAACAACAACCGCAACGGCGGCATGGGTGGTGGCCAGCCGCGTGAAGCGCGCGGCGAAGCACCGATTCCGAGTCCGCTGGGTGACGGTCGTCCGCCGCGCGGTGAGCGTGGAGGGCGCGGTGGTCCCAATCGGGGCGGTGGCAACGGTGGCCCGCCACAGCAGGGGCGCCGCGGCAACGCAGGTCCCGGCAACCGTCAGGGCGGCCAGGGGCAAGGGCAGGGTGGCGGTGGCAACCGGTCGGCGGGTGCTGGCGGTGGCGGCGGTGCGAACCAGCCCGATCCGATGAAGACGTCGCTCGGCTACATCGGTGCCGACAGCTTCTCGCGCCAGCGCAAGGAACAACGCGGCGGCCCGGGACGCCGCGGCGGTGGTGGCGGCTCGCAAGGCGGCGGTGGTGGCTTTGGCGGTGGTGGCGGCGGACGCCGCCGCGGACGCTGAAAGCCAGCCGTCGGAGCGCGGCCTTTCGCGGGGTTTTCACCAATCCCGCAGGTCGCGCCGGTTAAAATCAGAGGCTTTGTCGACGTGCCACGAAACAAACTCGTTGCAGTTGTGACAAAACACTTCAAAATCAAAGCTCAGGAAGCATTTCAATGGCTATCGAACGTACCCTTTCCATCATCAAGCCCGACGCCGTCGCCAAGAACGTCATCGGCAAGATCGTTTCCCGCTTCGAGGCTGCCGGCCTCAAGATCGTCGCCGCCAAGCTGGTTCACCTGTCGCGCAACGAAGCAGAGCAGTTCTACTCGGTGCACAAGGAGCGTCCCTTCTTCAAGGACCTCGTCGAGTTCATGATCTCGGGCCCCGTGTTCGTGCAAGTGCTCGAAGGCGAGAACGCCATCGCCAAGAACCGTGACCTGATGGGCGCTACGGACCCCAAGAAGGCAGCCGCCGGCACCATCCGCGCCGACTTCGCCGACAGCATCGACGCCAACGCCGTTCACGGCTCGGACGCGCCCGAAACGGCTGCCAACGAAGTGTCGTTCTTCTTCGCCGGCCTCAACGTCTACGCACGCTGAAGCCGTTGCTCGCCTGAATTCATGACCACAGCCAATCTGCTCGAATTCGATCTCGACGGGCTGGCTGCGTTCTGCGAAAAACTCGGCGAGAAAAAATTCCGCGCCACGCAGCTGTTCCGCTGGATCCACCAGCGTGGCGCCAGCGACTTCACCCAGATGACCGATCTGGCGAAGTCGCTGCGCGAGAAACTCGCGACCACCGCGCGCGTGGAGGCCCTGTCGGTCCTCACGCAGCATGAATCCAAGGACGGCACGATCAAGTGGCTGTTCGACGTCGGCGGCGGCGATGCGGTCGAGGCCGTGTTCATCCCCGAAGACGATCGCGGCACGCTGTGCGTGTCGTCGCAGGCCGGTTGCGCCGTGGGCTGCCGCTTTTGCTCGACCGGGCATCAGGGCTTCAGCCGCAATCTCACCACGGGCGAAATCGTCGCCCAGCTCTGGTTCGCCGAGCATTTCCTGCGCAAGCACCTGAATCGCAGCGAGCGCGTCATCTCCAACGTGGTGATGATGGGCATGGGCGAGCCGCTGCAGAACTACTCTGCGCTGGTGCCCGCCTTGCGCACCATGCTCGACGACAACGCCTACGGGCTGTCGCGCCGCCGTGTCACGGTGTCGACCTCCGGCGTGGTGCCGATGATCGACCGCCTGGGCACCGATTGCGCCGTGGCCATGGCTGTCTCGCTGCATGCGCCCAACGATGCGCTGCGCGACGACCTCGTGCCGCTCAATCGCAAGTACCCGATCGCCGAACTGCTCGAGGCCTGCAAGCGCTACCTCGTGCATGCGCCGCGCGACTTCATCACCTTCGAATACTGCATGCTCGACGGCGTGAACGACCAGCCCGAACATGCGCGCCAGCTGATCGAGCTCGTGCGCAAGCACGACGTCTCGTGCAAGTTCAACCTGATTCCGTTCAACCCGTTCCCGGCGTCGGGCCTGCTGCGCTCGCCGCAGCCGCGCGTGCTGGCCTTTGCCCGCACGCTGAGCGAAGCGGGCCTCGTGACCACCGTGCGCAAGACGCGCGGTGACGACATCGACGCCGCCTGCGGACAGCTCGCCGGCGACGTGAAAGACCGCACCCGTGCGGCCGAACGCATGGCCCAACGCCGTGCGGCGGTGGCCGAGCGTCCCGTCGTTCTGCACCCGACCCGCGCCAAGACCCCCAAGACCACCGTTCCCCAGGAGCATTGACGCAATGAGCATGGCCTTTCCGACGACGATCGCGAGCGTGCAGCGAGTGCTGAGCGCAGGAATCGCGAGCGTCGCCGTGGCGCTTCTTCTCGCGGGCTGCGTCAACACGCGAACCACCACCACCGGGCTTGTCGGCAGTGGGGCCGACAGCGGCACCAGTGTCGTGACCGACGTCGACGAAAACAACCGTCGCCGTGCCCGCCTGCGGATGGAGCTGGCGGCCGGCTACTTCGAGCACGGCCAGCCCTCGGTCGCCCTCGAAGAACTCAAGCAGGTGCTGGCCATCGACCCGAACTACGCCGACGCCTACAACCTGCGGGGCCTGGTCTACATGCGGCTGGACGACGCCGGCCAGGCCGAAGACAGCTTCCGCCGCGCGGTCGCAATCAATCCGCGCGACGCCAACACGCGCCACAACTACGGCTGGCTGCTGTGCCAGCAGAACCGCTACGGCGACGCCGCGCAGCAGTTCGCCGCGGCACTGGCCGTGCCCAGCTATGCCGACCGTGCCAAGACGCTCATGACCCAGGGGGTCTGCGAGCTCAAGGCCGGCCAGCGGCCGCAGGCCGAGCGCAGCCTCCTGCAGGCCTACGAGCTCGACGCCGGCAATCCGGTGGTCGGCTTCAACCTGGCCTCGGTGCTGGCGCAGCGCGAAGAATGGTCGCGCGCGCAGTTCTACGTCCGCCGTGTCAACAACAGCCCCTCGGCCAATGCCGAGACGCTCTGGCTCGGCATCAAGATCGAACGGAAGCTCAACAACCGCGAGGCTGTCGCGCAGCTGGGCGGTCAATTGCAACGACGTTTCCCTCAATCGCGGGAGGCAATGGCGTACGAGCGCGGGAATTTCAATGACTGAACGGGTTTCGGAGTTCGGGACGTCCGCGGCGCTGCCGCTGGCAGAAGGCGACGTCGCGCACAAGACGGCCGGCGACATGCTGCGCGAGGCGCGCGAAGCGCATGGCCTGCACATCGAGATGGTGGCCGCGGCGCTCAAGGTGCCGCCGCAAAAGCTGATTGCGCTCGAGGCCGACGACATCGCCTCACTGCCCGACCCGGTGTTCGCCCGGGCCCTGGCCAGCAGCGTGTGCCGCGCACTGCGCATCGATCCGGCACCCGTGCTTGCCAAGCTGCCGGGCGCGCAACGTGCACCGCTGGCCGAAACCAATCGCACGTTGAATGCCCGCGTCGTGTCCGACACGCCGCGCTGGAACGGTGGGCGCTCCGGCGGCCTGCCGTCGCGCGCGCTGCTGACGGTCGTGGTGCTGCTCTTGATCGGCGCCGGCGTGCTGTTCTGGATGCCGCAGTCGGCGTTCGACCAGATCGGTGCCTCCGTCGCGCGGCTGACCGCAAAGAACGAGGGCGAGACCATGCCGCCGCCCGCCGATCCGGCCGATGTCTCGGAGCCCGTGCCGACGCAGGCCGTGGCGCCGACCGGCCCCGTGGGCGCCGCACCGGCCGCCGGCGTGGCGGCTGCCGCGCCAGCCGCGCCGGCCTCAGCGCCCCTCGCGGCCGTCGCCAACACCAGCACCGCCAGCAGCCAGCAGCTCGTCTTCGTGGCGCGCGAGGAATGCTGGATCACCGTCACCGAAGCTGGCGGCAAACAGTTGCTGCGCCGCAGCCTGCAGGTCGGCGAGACCGTCGGGCTGTCCGGCACGCTGCCGCTGTCCGTGGTGGTGGGGCGCGCATCGGCCGTTGATGTGCAGGTGAACGGAAAGCCCTACGATCTGAAGCCTGTCACCCGCGGCGGCGGCGTGGCGCGTTTCGAGGTGAAATCGTGACAACCGACTGCACTCCCCAACCCATCGAATCGGCGGCGCCCAAGGCGCGCCGCTCGCGCCAGGCCAGCGTGGTCTGGGGCCCGCGCATCGTCACGGTGGGGGGCGACGCGCCCACGCGCGTGCAGTCGATGACCAACACCGACACGGTCGATGCCATCGGCACCGCGATCCAGGTCAAGGAACTCGCCATTGCGGGCTCCGAGATGGTCCGCATCACCGTCAACACGCCCGAAGCCGCCGCTCAGGTGCCCTACATCCGCGAGCAGCTCGATCGCATGGGCATCGACGTGCCGCTGATCGGCGACTTCCACTACAACGGCCACCGCCTGCTCACCGACTATCCGGCCTGTGCCGAGGCGCTGAGCAAGTACCGCATCAACCCCGGCAACGTGGGCAAGGGCGACAAGAAGGACAAGCAGTTCGGCCAGATGATCGACGCGGCCATGCGCTGGAACAAGCCGGTGCGCATCGGCGTGAACTGGGGCAGCCTCGACCAGGAGCTGCTTGCCAGCCTGATGGACACCAACAGCCAGCGCGCCGAGCCCTGGGATGCCAAGCAGGTGATGTACGAGGCGCTAATCACCTCGGCCATCGAATCCGCCAAGCTGGCCGAATCGATGGGCATGGCCGGCAACCAGGTCATCCTGTCGTGCAAGGTGAGCGGCGTGCAGGACCTGATCTCGGTCTACCGCGAACTCGCGAAGCGCTGCGACAACCCGCTGCACCTCGGCCTGACCGAAGCCGGCATGGGCACCAAGGGCACGGTGGCCTCGGCCACGGCGCTGTCGATCCTTCTGCAAGAGGGCATCGGCGACACGATCCGCGTGTCGCTCACGCCGCAGC
Source organism: Variovorax sp. GW460-12-1-14-LB1 (assembly GCF_059423605.1). Lineage (NCBI taxonomy): Bacteria > Pseudomonadati > Pseudomonadota > Betaproteobacteria > Burkholderiales > Comamonadaceae > Variovorax > Variovorax sp. GW460-12-1-14-LB1. The sequence continues at coordinate 52,140 of NZ_JBWKYF010000042.1, read as the reverse complement.
CGGGCGAGTCGCGCACGCAGGAAGTGCTGATCGCCAATGAAATCCTCCAGGCCCTGGGCCTGCGCGTGTTCGTGCCGAGCGTCACGGCCTGCCCGGGCTGCGGCCGCACCACGAGCACCACCTTCCAGGAACTGGCCAAGCAGATCGACGACTACCTGCGCCTGCAGATGCCGGTCTGGCGCAAGAAGTACCCCGGTGTCGAGACGCTGAAGGTGGCCGTCATGGGCTGCATCGTCAACGGCCCCGGCGAGAGCAAGCACGCCGACATCGGCATCAGCCTGCCCGGCACGGGCGAAGCACCGGCTGCGCCGGTCTTCATCGACGGCGAAAAGGCCCTCACGCTGCGCGGCGACAATATCGCCAACGAGTTCCACCAGCTCGTCGAAACCTACATCGAAAAGCGCTTCGGCAGCGAACACGCTGTCCTGGCCTGACACCTCCGCAGACTCATGGCTGAAAAACTGAATGCCGTCAAAGGCATGAACGACATATTGCCGCCCGAATCGGCGCGCTGGGAGTGGCTCGAAGCCACCGTGCGCGACCTGATGGGGCGCTATGCGTACCGCAACGTCCGCACCCCGATCCTGGAGCACACGGCGCTGTTCGTGCGCGGCATCGGCGAGGTGACGGACATCGTCGAGAAGGAGATGTACGCCTTCGAAGACCGTTCGGACAAGCATGGGCAGTCGGAGCACCTGGCGATGCGCCCGGAGAACACGGCCGGCCTCGTGCGCGCCGTGATCGAGCACAACATGCTCTACGAAGGCCCCAAGCGCCTCTGGTACACGGGCCCGATGTTCCGCCGCGAAAAGCCGCAGCGCGGGCGCTTCCGCCAGTTCCACCAGATCGGCGCCGAGGCGCTCGGCTTCGCCGGACCCGATGTCGACGCCGAACTGATCCTGCTGGCCACCGCGCTGTGGAAGGCCATCGGCCTGACCGACGTGCGCCTGGAACTCAACAGCCTGGGCCAGCCGGCCGAGCGCGCGCTGCACCGTGCCCAGCTCATCGCCCACTTCGAGCAGCACGCCGACAAGCTCGACGAGGACGGCAAGCGCCGCCTGCACAGCAACCCGCTGCGCATCCTCGACACGAAGAATCCGGCGATGAAAGAGGTGGTCGAGTCGGCGCCGAAGCTGATCGACTTTCTCGGTGCCGAATCGCTGGCGCACTTCGAGGGGCTGCAGGCCATCCTCAAGGCCAACGACATCGCCTTCACGATCAATCCACGCCTCGTGCGCGGGCTCGACTACTACAACCTCACGGTGTTCGAGTTCGTGACCGACCGCCTCGGCGCGCAGGGCACGGTGTGCGCCGGCGGCCGCTACGACGATCTCATCGCGCAGATCGGCGGCAAGCCGGCGCCCGCCGTGGGTTGGGCCATCGGCGTCGAGCGCGTGCTCGACCTGCTGAAAGAGCAGGGCGCCGAAGTGCCGGCACCGGTGCCCGATGTCTATGCCATCGTGCCCGACGCCGCTTCGATGCCCGTCGTGCTGCGCGCCTTGCAGCAGCTGCGCGAAACCGGCGTGCGCGTGCAGATGCACGCCAGCACCGCCGAGGGCCTTGCGAGCTTCAAGGCGCAGATGCGCAAGGCGGACGCCAGCGGTGCCACCTACGCGCTGATCTTCGGCGCCGATGAACTTGCACGCGGTGAAGTGACTCTCAAGGCCTTGCGCGACGCCAGCGTTGCGCAGTCCGCCCGTTCACTTGCTGAAGTGACCACCTGGGCCGCCACCCTACAATCGCCGGCTCCCAACCTCTGACAGCGCATGGCCACCCATCTCGACCTCGAAGAACAGGAACAGCTCGACCAGCTCAAGCATTTCTGGAACACCTACGGCACCCTGATCACCTGGGTCGTGCTGCTCGTCGCCGGCGCCTTCGTGGCCTGGAACGGCTGGCAGTATTTCCAGCGCACCAAGGCTGCCCAGGCCGCGGCCCTTTATGACGAGGTCGAACGCAGCACGCAGTCCGGCGACGTCGAGCGCATCCAGCGCGTGATGACAGACATGAAGGAGCGCTTCGCAGGCACCGCCTACGCACAGCAAGCCGGCCTGCTGGTCGCCAAGACGCTGTTCGACAAGGGCAATGCCGACGGCTCGCGCGCAGCGCTGGGCTGGGTCGCGCAGAACGCCGTCGACCCGGGCTACCAGGCCATCGCCAAGCTGCGGCTCGCGGCCGAACTGCTCGATGCCAAGTCCTACGACGACGCGCTCAAGCAACTCGACGGCAAGGTGCCGACCGAATTCGAACCGCTGGTGGCCGACCGCAAGGGCGACATCTTCATGGCACAGGGCAAGCGCGACGAGGCGCAGGCCGAGTACCGCAAGGCCTGGACCGGCCTGGGCGCTGGCTCGGACTACCGCCGGCTGGTCGAGATCAAGCTCAACGCGGTCGGTGTCGACCCGAAGACCCTAGCGCCGACCGTCACCGTGACGCCCGCCGTCCCCAAGAACTCCTGATCGCACACCCTCATGAATTTCAAGCGTTTCAAGCCTGAATCGACCGCCCTGCGCGCGGGTTCTGCTCTTGTTCTGGTAGCGCTCCTGGCCGCCTGCTCGGGCTCCGGCAAGCCCAAGCCCGCCGAGCTGCCGGCCAATCCGTCCCTGATGGGTGTGCGCCAGGCCTGGAATGTGCGGATTCCGGGCGTCGAATTCCCGCTCACCGCCGATGTCAGCGGTGACATCGTGACCGTGGCCGGCAGCGACGGCACGGTCGTCGCCATCGATGCCCGCGCCGGTCGCGAGACCTGGCGCGCCAGCGCCGGTGCGCCGCTGGCGGCCGGCGTCGGCAGCGACGGTTCGCTGACGGCCGTGGTCACCACCAACAACGAAGTGGTCGCCATCGAGAACGGCAAGGTGCTGTGGAAGCAGCGCCTGTCGGCCCAGGCCTTCACCGCGCCCCTGGTGGCCGGCCGCCGCGTCTTCGTGCAGACCGCCGACCGCAGCGTCAGCGCCTGGGACGGCCAGAGCGGCCGTCGCCTGTGGCAGCAGCAGCGCCCGGGCGAAAACCTCGTGCTGCGCAAGTCTGGCGTGCTGATCGCGGTCGGCGACACGCTGGTCGCCGGTCTGGGCGGCCGACTCGTCGGCATGAACCCCGGCAACGGCAGCTCGCGCTGGGAAGCGCCCATCGCCGCGCCGCGCGGCACGAACGACGTGGAACGCCTGGTCGACCTGACCGGCAGCGTGAGCCGCTACGGCGACACGGTCTGCGCACGCGCCTACTACGCCAGCGTCGGCTGCGTCGACACGCTGCGTGGCCAGCTGCTCTGGAGCAAACCGGCCTCGGGCGCCGACGGCGTGAGCGGCGACGAGCGCTTTCTCTATGGCACCGAATCGGATGGCAGCGTCACCGCCTGGCGTCGCGCCGACGGCGAGCGCGCCTGGCAGATGAGCCGCCTGAAGAACCGCGAACTGACCGCGCCGCTGGCCGTGGGCCGCTCGCTGATCATCGGCGAGAGCACCGGCACGCTGCACTTCGTGTCGCGCGAGGACGGTGCACTGCTCAACCGCGTCACGCCCGACGGCTCGGCCATCACCGTGACGCCGGTCCTGGCCGGCAACACGGTGGTCGTCGTGACCGCCAAGGGTGGCGTGTTCGGCTACCGTCCTGAATAATCATTTTTTGTCTTTCTCTTACTTCCAAGGCCCGACCATGAAAACCGCGCCATCGAAAGGCCGGCCATGAAGCCGGTCGTGGCCCTGGTCGGCCGTCCCAACGTCGGCAAGTCGACGCTCTTCAACCGCCTGACCCAGACGCGCGACGCCATCGTCGCCGACTTCGCCGGCCTCACGCGCGACCGCCACTACGGCAACGGCCGCCTGGGCAAGCACGAGTTCATCGTGATCGACACCGGCGGCTTCGAGCCCGATGCCGGTAGCGGCATCTACAAGGAAATGGCCAAGCAGACGCGGCAGGCCGTGGCCGAGGCCGACGTCGTGATCTTCGTGGTCGATGCCCGCGAAGGCCTCTCGGCGCAAGACCACGACATCGCCAACGAGCTGCGCCGGCTGGGCAAGCCCTGCGTGCTGGCGGCCAACAAGGCCGAAGGCATGCACGACGGCACCAAGCTGGTCGACTTCTATGAGCTGGGCTTCGGCGACGTGCACGGCGTGTCCGCGGCGCACGGGCAGGGCATGCGCGACCTGGTCGAGCTGGCGCTCGCGCCGCTGAACCTGGCCGACCCGGACGACGAAGAAGACGAAGACGACGTCAACAAGCCGATCAAGCTGGCCGTGGCCGGCCGGCCCAACGTCGGCAAGTCGACGCTGATCAACACCTGGCTGGGCGAAGAGCGCCTGGTGGCCTTCGACATGCCCGGCACGACGCGCGACGCCATCTCGGTGCCGTTCGAGCGCAACGGCCAGCGTTTCGAGCTGATCGACACCGCCGGCCTGCGCCGCAAGGGCCGGGTGTTCGAGGCGATCGAGAAGTTCTCGGTGGTCAAGACGCTGCAGGCCATCGAGTCGGCCAACGTCGTGCTGCTGCTGCTCGACGCCACACAGGGCGTGACCGACCAGGACGCGCACATCGCCGGCTACATCCTCGAAAGCGGACGTGCCGTGGTGATCGCCATCAACAAGTGGGATGCGGTCGACAGCTACCAGCGCGAGCAGATCCAGCGGCAGATCGAAACCCGCCTGCCGTTCCTGAAGTTCGCGTCATTGCATTTCATCTCGGCCATCAAGCGCCAGGGCCTGGGCCCGGTGTGGCAGGCCATTGCACAGGCCCACAAGTCGGCCACGCGCAAGATGTCGACGCCGGTGCTGACGCGCCTGCTGCTGGAGGCGGTGCAATTCCAGGCGCCCCAGCGCGGTGGCATGTTCCGGCCCAAGCTGCGCTATGCGCACCAGGGCGGCATGAATCCGCCCGTGATCATCATTCACGGCAATTCGCTGGAGCATGTGACCGACGCCTACAAGCGTTTCCTGGAAGGGCGTTTCCGCAAGGAATTCGACCTCGTGGGCACGCCCTTGCGGATCCAGTTCAAAAGCTCGCAGAATCCGTTCGTGGACAAAGACAACTGAGGGCGCTTGGCTGCCGATGGCAGCCGTTGAGCCGCAGCAGGAGCGGAAGTTCCGTCTTTTGAGAACCGTTATTTTCTCAAGGCTTTTGACCCCGATTGCTGCGGCGCAGAAACCCTGTGTTAAGGTCATCTCTCCAACAACTACTCTTGAACACGGAGAATATCGTGAGCAATAAAGGGCAACTTCTGCAAGACCCGTTTCTGAACACCTTGCGTCGCGAGCATGTGCCGGTTTCCATTTATTTGGTGAACGGCATCAAGCTGCAAGGCCAGATCGAGTCCTTCGATCAATACGTCGTGTTGCTTCGCAATACAGTGACGCAAATGGTCTACAAGCACGCCATTTCCACCATCGTGCCGGGTCGTGCCGTCAACTTCTCGGCCAACGAGAACGACGACGCCGCCGCCTGATCGCGCGGAGCGCGGCGGCAACCCCGCCGCGCTTTTTCCATATCTGATTCCGCTTGTCTGATTCGATCCCCCGCCAGGAAGGCGCCGCCGTTCTCGTCGGTGTCGATTTCGGGCTGCCCCATTTCGACAGCGAGCTCGAAGAACTCGGCCTGCTCGCACAAACCGCGGGCCTGACGCCCGTTGCCCGCCTGGCCTGCAAGCGCAGGGCGCCCGATGCGGCGCTGTTCGTCGGCAGCGGCAAGGCCGAAGAGATCAAGGAGCTCGCCGCCATGCACCGGGCGAGCGAGGTCATCTTCGACCAGTCCTTGAGCCCTGCGCAGCAGCGCAACCTCGAACGCCAGCTCGATGTCGCGGTCTATGACCGCACCTTCCTCATCCTCGAGATCTTTGCCCAGCGCGCCCGTTCGCACGAAGGCAAGCTGCAGGTCGAGCTGGCTCGGCTGCAGTACCTGAGCACGCGGCTGGTCCGTCGTTGGTCCCACCTGGAGCGCCAGACCGGCGGTGCAGGTGTGCGCGGCGGCCCGGGTGAGAAGCAGATCGAGCTCGACCGCCGCATGATCAACGAGTCGATCAAGCGCACGCGCGAGCGCCTGGCCAAGGTGCAGAAGCAGCGCAGCACGCAGCGCCGCCAGCGCGAGCGCCGCGAGACCTTCAACATCTCGCTCGTCGGCTACACCAACGCGGGCAAGTCGTCGATCTTCAATGCGATGGTCAAGGCGCGCGCCTATGCGGCCGACCAGCTGTTCGCCACGCTCGACACCACCACGCGTAACCTCTACCTGGGCGATGCGCGCCGGCAGGTGTCGATCTCCGACACGGTGGGCTTCATCCGCGACCTGCCGCACGGCCTGGTCGATGCGTTCAAGGCCACCTTGCAGGAAGCGGTCGATGCCGACCTGCTGCTGCATGTGATCGACGCCTCCAACCCGCACTATCCGGAGCAGATGGCCGAGGTCCAGTCGGTGCTGCAGGACATCGGCGCAGGCGACGTGCCGCAGCTGCTGGTGTTCAACAAGCTCGACGCTCTTGAAAGCGCGCAGCATCCGCTGCATCTGCAGGACGAGATGGAAATCGACGGCGTGCAGGTTCCCCGGATCTTCCTCAGCGCCAGGACCGGTGAAGGCCTGCCGCTGCTGCGGGCCGAGCTGGCCCGGCAGTCGGGTTCCGTCGCCGATACGATGACCCCTGAGGCGGACGCTGAATTGCACGATGCGGCCCCTTGATTGGGCACAATCCCGCCACTGACACGAGAACGAAGCGAATGAATGCAAAGCCAGCGCGGAGAGGGTTTCTGGGCATGTTCAACCTGAACGATGGCCGATGGGGTCGCGGCGACGAGCCGTCCTCCAACGGCGACCGCCCGGCCGGCAACCGGCCGCCCGATGCCGATCCCCCCGGCGCCCCGATCCCGCCGCCTTCGAGCGGCAACCAGAACAACAACGGCAACGGCAATCGCCCGCGTGGCCAGGGCCCGAACCAGGGTCCGCCCGACCTCGACGAACTCTGGCGCGACCTCAATCGCAAGCTCGGTGGTTTCTTCGGCGGCGGCAAGGGTGGCGGCAACCGCCCCAACGGCACCGGCGGCGGTGGCGGCAACGGCTACAAGCCCGACATGAAGAACGCCGGCTTCGGCATCGGCCTCGTGGCCGCCGTGGCGGTCCTGATCTGGCTCGGCACCGGCTTCTTCATCGTGAACGAAGGCCAGCAGGCCGTGGTGACGCAATTCGGTCGCTACAAGTCGACGGTGAACGCCGGCTTCAACTGGCGCCTGCCGTACCCCATTCAACGCCACGAAGTGGTGGTGACCACGCAGATCCGCTCCACCGACGTGGGCCGCGACGCCATCGTGCGTTCCACCGGCCTGCGCGAATCGGCCATGCTGACCGAAGACGAGAACATCGTCGAAATCAAGTTCGCCGTGCAGTACCGCCTGAGCGACGCGCGCGCCTGGCTCTACGAGAGCAAGTCGCCCGCTGAAACCATCGTGCAGGTGGCTGAAAGCTCCGTGCGCGAAGTGGTCGGCAAGATGAAGATGGACGCGGCGCTCGCCGAAGAGCGCGACCAGATCGCCCCCCGCGTGCGCGCACTGATGCAGACCATCCTCGACCGCTACAAGGTCGGTGTCGAAGTCGTCGGCATCAACCTGCAGCAGGGCGGCGTGCGTCCGCCCGAGCAGGTGCAGGCCGCCTTCGACGATGTGCTCAAGGCCGGCCAGGAACGCGAACGCGCCAAGAACGACGCCGAGGCCTATGCCAACAACGTCGTGCCACTGGCCACCGGTACCTCGTCGCGCCTGAAGGAAGAGTCCGAGGCCTACAAGGCCCGCATCGTGGCGCAGGCACAGGGTGACGCAGGTCGCTTCAGCTCGGTGCTGACCGAGTACCAGAAGGCGCCGCAGGTGACGCGCGACCGCATGTACACCGACGCCATGCAGCAGATCTACGCCAGCACGACCAAGGTGCTGGTCGACAGCAAGCAGGGCTCCAACCTGCTGTACCTGCCGCTCGACAAGCTGATGCAGCAAGGCGGCGGCAACACAGCCACGCCCGTGGACGCCGCCAGCCCCAGCGTGGCCGGCACCGCACCGACCCAGTCGTCGGTGATCCCGGTGGCGCCCGCCACCACCGACGTGCGCGCCCGTGACGGCCGCTCGCGTGACCGCGACGTGCGCTGAGAAAGGCCCGGAACAACATGAACAGAATCGGTTTCATCGCCACCTCGGTCCTCGTCCTGCTCGTGCTGCTGAGCTCGACCCTCTTCGTGGTCGACCAGCGCCAGTTCGGCGTGGTCTATGCCCTCGGCCAGATCAAGCAGGTCATCACCGAGCCCGGTCTCAACTTCAAGTTGCCGCCGCCATTCCAGAACGTGTCGTACATCGACAAGCGCCTGCTGACGCTCTCGAGCCTCGACACTGAACCGATGCTCACCGCTGAAAAGCAGCGCGTGGTGATCGACTGGTACGTGCGCTGGCGCATCTCCGACCCGCAGGCCTACATCCGCAACGTCGGCCTCGACGAGAACGCGGGCGCCATGCAGCTGAACCGCGTGGTGCGCAACGCCTTCCAGGAAAACATCAACAAGCGCACCGTGCGCGACCTGATCTCGGTGCGCCGCGAGGCCCTGATGGCCGACGTGCAGCGCGAAGTGCTGGCCGTGGTGAAGGGTGCCAAGCCCTGGGGCGTCGACGTGGTCGACGTGCGCATCACCCGCGTGGACTACGTGGAAGCCATCACCGAATCGGTCTACCGCCGCATGGAAGCCGAGCGCAAGCGCGTGGCCAACGAGCTGCGCTCCACCGGCACGGCCGAAGGCGAGAAGATCCGCGCCGACGCGGACCGCCAGCGCGAAGTGATCGTGGCCAACGCCTACCGCGACGCCCAGAAGATCAAGGGCGAGGGCGATGCCCAGGCTGCAGCGACCTACAGCGAGGCCTTCGGCCGCGATCCGCAGTTCGCCCAGTTCTATCGCAGCCTCGAGGCCTACAAGCAGAGCTTCAACAAGAAGAGCGACGTGATGGTGCTCGACCCGTCCTCGGACTTCTTCCGCGCCATGCAGAGCTCCGGCTCGGCGCGCAAGTAACAACAGGCCGTCCGTTTCCGCTGTCCTGCCTGGAGCCGTGAGCGCCGACACCTTCTGGAGCGCGTTGGCGCTGGTCCTGGTGATCGAAGGCATCCTGCCTTTCGTCTCGCCGGGCGGGTGGCGGCGCGGCTTCAGCCAACTGCTGCAGCTGCGCGACGGCCAGCTGCGTTTCTTCGGTCTTTGCAGCATCCTGCTGGGTTTGGTACTGCTCTGGGTTCTGGGGTAGCTCGGGCCCGGTAGAATCCCGGTTTAACCACGCCCCCGATCCCCATGTCCGCCTGGGTCCTCCCGGATCACATTGCCGATGTGCTGCCCTCCGAGGCGCGCCACATCGAAGAACTTCGACGCCAGCTGCTCGATACCGCCCGTGGCTATGGCTACGAGCTGGTGATGCCGCCGCTGCTCGAGCACCTGGAGTCGCTGCTTTCGGGCACCGGCGAGGCGCTCGACCTCCAAACCTTCAAGCTCGTCGACCAGCTCTCCGGTCGCAGCATGGGCCTGCGCGCCGACACCACCCCCCAGGTGGCGCGCATCGATGCCCATCTGCTGAACCGCGACGGCGTGGCGCGCCTGTGCTACTGCGGCCCGGTGGTCCACACCCGGCCCGACCGCCCGCACGCCACCCGCGAGCCGCTGCAGTTCGGCGCCGAGATCTACGGCCACGCCGGCCTGGAAGCCGACACCGAAACCCTGCTGCTGGCGCTCGACTGCCTCGACGCCGCCGGCCTGCGCGACGGTGTGATCGTCGACCTGGCCGACGCCCGCATCGTGCGCGCGCTGTTCGCCGGCGTGCCGGTCGATGCTGCCGCGATCGCCCGCGTGCATGCCGCACTGGCCGCCAAGGACGCGAGCGAGCTGCAGGCGCTCACCAAGGATTTCCCCGCTGCGTCACGCGACGGCCTGCGCGCCCTCGTGGGCCTGTATGGCGATGTGGCCGTGCTCGACGAGGCCGCCAAGGCCCTGAAGGGCACGCCCGCCGTGGCAGCGGCGCTGGCCGACCTGAAGCAACTTGCGGCCGGCCTGAACGGCACGGCAGGGCGCCAGATCAGCTTCGACCTGGCCGATCTGCGCGGCTATGCCTACTACAGCGGCATGCGTTTCGGCATCTACGTGCCCGGCGCGGCCGATTCGCTGGTGCGCGGTGGCCGTTACGACGAGGTGGGCGCCGTGTTCGGCCGCAACCGTCCGGCCGTCGGCTTCAGCCTCGATGTGCGCGAACTCGTCGGCGTGCTGCCGGCGCGTCCGCTGCGCGCCGCCATCCGTGCGCCCTGGAGCGACGCGGTCGGCCTGCGCGAGGCCATCGCCCAACTGCGCAAGGCCGGCGAAACGGTTGTCTGCGTGCTGCCCGGACATGGCAGCGAAATCGATGAATTCCATTGCGACCGCGAGCTCGTCGAGCAGGCCGGCCAATGGAGTGTCCGAGCGATCTGAATTTTTAAGCAATGGAACGAGCATGAGCGTAACCACCGGAAGAAACGTGGTCGTCGTCGGGACCCAGTGGGGCGACGAAGGCAAGGGCAAGCTGGTTGACTGGCTGACGGAAAGCGCCCAGGGCGTGGTCCGTTTCCAGGGCGGCCACAACGCGGGCCACACGCTGGTCATCAACGGCGTGAAGACCGCGCTGCACCTGATCCCGAGCGGCATCATGCGGCCCGGCGTCAAGTGCTACATCGGCAACGGCGTGGTGCTGTCGGCGGCCAAGCTCTTCGAGGAAATCGAAGGCCTGGAGAAAGCCGGCGTCGAAGTGCGTTCGCGCCTGCGCATCAGCGAGGCCTGCCCGCTGATCCTGCCGTTCCACGCCGCGCTGGACATCGCGCGCGAGGCCTACCGTGAAAAGGGTGGCATCGAGAAGATCGGTACCACCGGCCGCGGCATCGGCCCGGCCTACGAAGACAAGATCGCCCGCCGCGCGCTGCGCGTGCAAGATTTGAAGCACCCCGAGCGCTTCGCGGCCAAGCTGCGCGTGCTGCTCGAGCTGCACAACCACGTGCTGACCCAGGTGCTGGGCGCGCCCGCCATCGACTACGACACCGTGTTCGACGAGGCCATGCGCCACGCCGCGCTGCTCAAGCCCATGATGGCCGACGTGTCGCGCGAGCTGAACGACGCCCACAAGGCTGGTGCCAACCTGCTGTTCGAAGGCGCGCAGGGCACGCTGCTCGACGTCGACCACGGCACCTACCCGTACGTCACCTCGAGCAACTGCGTGGCCGGCAACGCCGCCGCCGGTTCGGGCGTGGGCCCGGGCATGCTGCACTACGTGCTGGGCATCACCAAGGCCTACTGCACCCGCGTGGGCGGCGGTCCGTTCCCCACCGAGCTCGACTGGGCCACGCCGGGCACCCCCGGCTACCACATGAGCACCGTGGGCGCAGAAAAGGGCGTGACCACCGGCCGCAGCCGCCGTTGCGGCTGGTTCGATGCCGCGCTGCTCAAGCGCTCGGCGCAGGTCAACGGCCTGTCGGGCCTGTGCATCACCAAGCTGGACGTGCTCGACGGCCTCGAGAAGCTCGAGCTGTGCACCGGCTACGAACTCGACGGCGAAACCACCGACATCCTGCCGATGGGCGCGGACGAGATCGAGCGCTGCACGCCGATCTACGAAACGCTCGAAGGCTGGACCGAAAGCACCGTGGGCGTCACGCAGTACGACAAGCTGCCGGTCAATGCGCGGCTGTACCTGCAGCGCATCGAGCAGGTCACCGGCGTGCCGATCCACATGGTGTCCACGAGCCCTGATCGCGACCACACGATCATGATGCGCCACCCCTACCTCGCAGACTGAACAGGAACGAACCAGACCATGTTGACCGAAGACGGCAAACATCTCTACGTCAGCTACGACGAGTACCACAACCTGATCGAGAAGCTCGCGATCAAGGTGCACCAGTCGGGCTGGGAGTTCGACACCATCCTGTGCCTGGCGCGTGGCGGCATGCGCCCGGGCGATGTGCTCTCGCGCATCTTCGACAAGCCGCTGGCGATCATGTCGACCAGCTCCTACCGCGCCGACGCCGGCACGATCCAGGGCCATCTCGACATCGCCCGCTACATCACGACCCCCAAGGGCGAGATCGCCGGCAAGGTGCTGCTGGTGGACGACCTGGCCGATTCGGGCCACACGCTGCACGCCGTGATGGACATGCTGCGCAACAACTACCAGCCGATCACCGAGCTGCGCAGCGCGGTCATCTGGACCAAGGCACTGTCGACCTTCACGCCCGACTACTCGGTCGAGTTCCTGGCCACCAACCCGTGGATCCACCAGCCCTTCGAGGGCTACGACTCGCTCGGCGCCGAGAAGCTGATCGAGAAGTGGTCGGTCTGACGACCGGCCCTGGCACCACCGGCCGGCGCGCTCAGCTGCAGCTGCCGCCGCCGGGGGTGTCGAACATCGCGGTGTAGCGCCGCTGCATTTCCTCCGGCGTCACCTTCTCGATGCTGTGACCCACGTTCCACCGGTGACCGAAGGGGTCGCGGAAGACGCCGGAACGCTCCCCATAGAACTGATCCTGCGGTGCCATGTCCAGCGTGGCGCCGGCGGCGACCGCGCGCGCGACCAGCGCATCTGCGTCGTCCACGTGCAAGTGCAGCGAGACCGCGCTGCCGCCGAGCGCCTTGGGCGAGCGGATGTTGAACTCGGCGAACTCGTCCGAGATCATCAGGATCGCGCCGTTGTGAAAGTCCAGCTCGACGTGCCCGATGCGGCCGCTGGGCTCGGTCAGTCGAAAGATTTCCTTCACCTCGAACACGTGGCAATAGAAGTCGACGGCGGCGGCGGCGTTGTCGACGCAGAGGTACGGAAACAGCTCGTGGATGGCCATGGCGGGACCTGCCTTTCTTTCTTGAATAGCGTGTTGAAACGGGGACCGTGGCGCCGATTCTGCGCAGCCCCGGCGCTAGCGTCTTGAAGGAATTTGACCTGCCGCGCCGACAGCCGGCACATGACGCGGCGACGCTGCCCCCGTCTGCCGCCAGGCCTGTGGCGACAGGCCGGCCAGCACCGAGAACTCGCGGCTCAGGTGCGCCTGGTCGCTGTAGCCCGCGGCGAGCGCGATGTCGGCCCAGGCGCGCGCAGGATCGTCGGCGGCCAGCGCCAGCACGCGGTCGAAGCGCATCACGCGGGCGTATTCCTTGGGCGCGAGCCCGACCGCCGCGCGGAACAGCGCGATGAAGCGGCGGTGGCTGTAGCCGCTGTGCGCCACCAACGTGGCGATCGAGGCGGGCGTGTCGCGCGTCATCTGCCCCAGCGAGGCGGCCACGGCCGGGTGCAGGCCGCGCGGGCTGGTGCGGGGCAGGGCGGCGGCGGTCAGGCGTCGGGTCAGCAGGGCCTCGAACACGTCCAGTTGCCGGGCCGGGCCGTCGGACGATGCATGCAGCTGTTCGAGCGCGTCGGCGGTCTGGCGCTCGCCCCACAGCGCGTCGAGCGGCGTGTGGCGCCCGCCCAAGGCGTCTTCAGGTGCGCCGAGCAGCAGCCGGGCGGCACCGGGGTGCAATTGCGCGCCGACCGAGCGTGTCGCCACCGACACGTCGCGCAGATAGAACGCGGCGCGCGCACCGCCGACGATGGCATGGCCGACCGTGTGGCCGCGCAGGTCGCGTGTGTCGTCGAAGAGTCGCAGCGGCGGCCCCGAAAGCCGGAACACCAGGTGCATGCCGCCCGTGGGCAGCACGTGCTCGCGGGCGCCGGTGCGTGTGTCGGGTGTGCCCTCGGGCGCCGAGGCCCACAGCAGCCGCAGGAAGGGCCGCAGATGAGGGGACGGGGGCCGCGTCAGCTGCATGGCGCGACGGGCCCCGGCAAGGGCGGGCGGGTGAGCATCGGCGCATTGTGCGCCGAGGAACCGCCCGGGCCCAGGCTGCTTACTTGCTCGTTGCGAGGCGCTTCTGGATGTTGGCCGCGCGGTCGCCGGAAGCGGGGTGCGAGCTGAGCATCGAGCTCTTGCCGCCGTCGAGCTTGGCCAGCTTCTGGAACGCGGTGACGAGGCCTTCGCGCTTGAGCTTCTGCGCGGTCAGCAGGTCGAAGGCGTAGTTGTCCGAGTCGGTTTCCTGCGATTGCGAGAACTGCGCGTTGACCAGCTTCTCGGCGAAGTCGCCGATCTGCGAGGACGACAGCTGCGTGATCGCCGCATTGCCGGTGGCGCCGGCGAGGCCGCGCGCGGCCGACACGGCGTAGGCGGTCTGCATGGCCTTCTTGCTGTGGCCCAGGGCGACGTGGCCGATCTCGTGGCCGATGATGCCGCGCAGCTCGTCGTCGTTCATGAGGTCCATGAGGCCGCTGTAGACGCGGATGCAGCCGTTGCCCATGGCCCAGGCGTTCACGTCCTTCGTGAGGTAGACCTTGTAGCTGGCGGGCTGGCCGCCGATGGTGGTGGGCAGGCCCTGTCGCACACGCTCCAGGCGCTTGCTGTAGGCATCGGCGGGGCCCGCGACCTTGGAGCTCTTGTCGAGCTCGGCGCAGGACTGGTTGGCCAGGGCCTGCACGTCGCCGTCGGTGAGTGACATGGCCTTGAAGGCGCTGCCGCCGGCGCCCGCGAGCGCGTTGGAGTCCAGGTTCTTCATGCCGCCGCAGGCGGACAGGGCCGCAGCGGCCGTGATGGTGATGAGCAGATGACGCATCGAGAAAATCCTCCCTTTATTTTCGGAGGGGCAACTCTATCCGCAATGCGCGTGCGATCCGGCCAAGGCCGTCGACATCGCACGGAGAATGTCACGGCCGTCGAGGGTTCCTCGCGGGGCGCTAGCATCGGCACATGAGCAAGCCTTCCACGACCCTGATCCACCATCCCTACACGCCGCCGGCCACCTTCGCTGCGCCGCAGCCCGGCGTGTTCAAGGCCTCGACCGTGTTCTTCGCCGACGTTGCCGCCATGCGCGCGCGCGACTGGAAGACCAAGGCCGGCTACACCTACGGCCTGCACGGCACGCCCACCACCTTCACGCTCGAGGAGCGCCTGGCCACGCTCGAAGGCGGCACCGAGTGCCTGCTGGTGCCCAGCGGGCTGGCCGCGATCTCGCTGGTCTCGTTCGCGTTCCTCAAGACCGGCGACGAGGTGCTGATTCCCGACAACGCCTACGGCCCCACCAAGGCGCTGGCCACCGGCGAGCTCGCCAACTTCGGCATCACGCACCGCCTGTACGACGCCATGAATCCGTCCGACCTGGAAGCCAAGCTCTCGCACCGCACGCGGCTGGTGTGGCTCGAAGCGGCCGGCTCGGTGACGATGGAATTCCCCAACCTGCCGGCGCTGGCCGAGGTCTGCCGCGAACGCGGCGTGATGACCGCGCTGGACAACACCTGGGGCGCGGGCCTGGCCTTCGCGCCCTTCGATTTCAACGGCACGGGGCAGGGCGTCGACGTGTCGGTGCACGCGCTCACCAAGTACCCCAGCGGCGGCGGCGACGTGCTCATGGGCAGCGTGGTCACGCGCGACGAGCGCTTGCATCGCGCGCTCAAGCTCACCCACATGCGCACCGGCTTCGGCATCGGCGTGGGCGACGTCGAAACCCTGCTGCGCTCGCTGCCGAGCATGGCGCTGCGCTACGCCGCGCACGACCGCGCGGCGCGCGAACTGGCCGGCTGGCTCAACGGCTGCGAAGAGATCGCGCAGGTGCTGCATCCCGCGCTCGAGGATTCGCCGGGCCACGCCAACTGGCGCGCGCTGTGCGGCGCCACCGACCTGGCCGCGGGCCTGTTCTCGGTGGTGTTCGACGAGCGCTTCAGCACCGAGCAGGTCGATCGCTTCTGCGACAGCCTGAAGCTCTTCCGCCTCGGCTATTCGTGGGGCGGCCCGATCAGCCTGGTCGTGCCCTACGACATCGGCCTGATGCGCGACGCCAGCGTGGCCCGCTGGCCCTACAAGGGCACGCTAGTGCGTTTCTCGGTCGGCCTGGAGGACGTGGACGACCTGCGTGCCGACCTGCAGCAGGCCTTGCTGCAGATGTAGGCGCTGTTGCGCGCAGTGGGCAGGAAACATCGCAAGAGCCAGCGCGTCGCGCCGCTGGCGGCGCGCGATGCGGTGCCACCCGCGTCACGGGCCGTCGCGTCGCGGGTGCTGGCTGTGCCCGCGCAGGTGCTGGAGGCGCTCGCGCAGTCCGGCCCGCTGGAAGGCGTGCCCGACCTGCGCGGCACGCGGCTCTTCATCGGTGGCTTGGTGGCGTTTTTCGCGTTGATCGCGGCAGGGCTCGTCGCCGCCGTCATGTTGGAGGAGGACTGGTCCAACGCGCGCGGCAATGAAGCGATCCTCCTGCTGCTCGGACTGTTGCTCTTCGGGGTGCTGGGCGGCGGTATCTGGTACTTGCTGCGCCAGTTTCCGCGCGTGGGCGAGGGGATGCTGCGGATCGACGCGAACGGCATGTGCTGGGGCGATCCAGCATCGTCCCAGGTGGTGCATTGGCGCGAGGTGTGCCGTGCGCGCGCGGGTTTCCATGACGTGAAGACCGAGTTCGTATCGAGCGAAGCCATCGTCAAGCGGCTGGTGTTCCAGCAGGTGGCGCGGGGTGGCGAACCCAGGGAGATCCGGCTGCCTCTGGCGCTGACCGTCGACACCGGCCGTGTCCTTCGCTTTCGCAACCGGGCCGTGCTGCTGCGTGCGTTGCTGCTGCACCTGGCCACCCAGCCGAGCCCACGCCTGCGCTTCGACGCCGAGGTGTTCATCGATGCCGGCATCGACCCCCAAACCTGGGCGCCCATGCCCGCCCCGAGGCGCTGGATGTGGCTGTCATCGCTCGCCGGGCTGTTGCCGGTGCTGGCCGTGATCGTTCTCTGGCCGATGGGCGAACACATCGGATGGATGGTGGCCACGACGGTCCTGGCCCTGGTGGCCGGCGCGGGGGCCATGGGCTGGTTCATGCACCAGCGTTACCCGGGTTTGCAAGGTGTGTTCGAGTTCGAAACGGCCGCCGGCGCCGCGTCTTGAGACTGCACCGTTATCGCTTACAGTAGGCTGAAGCGCAGTCACCCTGACTGCCTCGCCTGAAGGAGAAGCAGTGGCAACACCCAATTACGGCTACGAGAAGCGCCAGAAAGAGCTGGCCAAGAAGAAAAAGAAGGAAGAAAAGCTCCGGGAGAAGGCGAACCGCAAGCTCAATCCGAGCAGCGACGGGCTGGCCCCCGGAGACCCGGAGACCGACGTGGCATCGCTCGAACGCGATCCCCCCACGGCGCCCGAGTTGCCGACCAAGAACGGATGACCCCTCGTTCCTGGCACCCCTGAAAATAGAAAAGCCGCTGCAGGCGCAGGTCTGCGGCGGCTTTTTCGTTGGGGCGCGCGCAAGGGGCAGAGGCTACTTGGGCAGCAGCTTGCGCAACTCCGGCCAGACGTTGTCCAGGATCTGCGGCTGCGCCGCGGCGGTCGGGTGGATGCGGTCGGACTGGAACAGCGTCATGGCGTCGGGCGCATCGGCCACGCCCTTGAGCAGGAACGGCACCAGCGCCGACTTGGTCGTGCCCGCCACCTTCGCAAACACCGCCTCGAAGCGCCGCGTGTAGTCGCCGCCGTAGTTGGGCGGCACCTGGATGCCGACGATCAGCACCCGCGCGCCCGCGGCCTGCGCGGCCTTGGTGATCTGCAGCAGGTTGTCTTCGGTGTTGGACAGAGGCAGGCCGCGCAGGGCGTCGTTGGCGCCCAGCTCCAGCACCACGTGGCTGGGCTTGTGCTGCGCCAGCAGGGCGGGGAAGCGGGCGCGACCGCCGGAGCTGGTGTCGCCGCTGATGCTGGCGTTGACCACCGAGGCTGCGATCTTCTGCTGCGCAAGCCTTTTTTCCAGCAAGGGTACCCAGCCTTCGCCGCGCTTGAGGCCGTACTCTGCGCTCAGCGAATCACCGAGCACCAGGATCACCGGCTTGCCGGCCGGGGCTGCTTGGGCCTGGGCCGCCGCAGCCGTCCATGCCCCCGCGCTGCCGAGCGCGGCGGTGGTCAAGATAAAGTCACGTCGATTCAAAACGAAAAGCCTTTCATGTCCCAACCCCCGTCTGATGCCATTGTCGCCGTCGAGCATGTCTTCAAGTCCGTCACCGACTCGGCCGGCACGCTGGACATTCTGCAGGACATCCATTTCACCCTGGGCGCGCGGGAAACCGCCGCCATCGTCGGCGCCTCGGGCTCCGGCAAGAGCACCTTGCTGTCGATCATTGCCGGGCTGGACACGCCCACGCGCGGCACTGTGAAGCTGGCGGGCGACGACATCTTCGCCATCGACGAGGACGAGCGCGCCGCGCTGCGCGCCCAGCGCGTGGGCTTCGTGTTCCAGAGCTTCCAGCTGCTGGGCAACCTGAGCGCGCTCGAGAACGTGATGCTGCCGCTGGAGCTGGCCAACCGCAAGGACGCGCGCAAGGCCGCCACCGAGATGCTGGGCCGTGTCGGCCTGGGTCAGCGCCTGGGCCACTACCCCAAGGTGCTGTCGGGCGGCGAGCAGCAGCGCGTGGCGCTGGCGCGGGCCTTCGTGGTGCAGCCGGCCCTGCTGCTGGCCGACGAGCCCACCGGCAGCCTCGACTTCGCCACCGGTGAGCAGGTCATGAAACTCATGTTCGACCTGAACCGCGAGCTGGGAACCACGCTGGTGCTGGTCACGCACGACCGCGGCATCGCCTCGCAGTGCGAGCGGCGCATCACCATCGAGGCCGGGCGTGTGGCGCTCAACGAAAAAACGCCAGAATCGACCGTCGCCCAGGCCGCCTGAGCCAGTAAAAAGACAGCGCCCGGCTCCCGCGGCGCTCCCCTGAACACAGAGGAGAGTTCATGACCCAGCTTCCCCCCGAGGCCATCGCCGCCCTCGAGCGCGGCAACCTGATCGAGGCCATCAAGATCGTGCGCGAGCGCACTGGCATGGACCTCAAGTCGTCCAAGGAGGCCGTCGAGCGCTATGCCAACAGCGGCGCGGTCGCTTCGGGCGCGCCGGCTGACTGGCAGGAAGGCGACTGGGGCCGGGGCGACGCCGGGGCCGAGACGGGCGGCATGCAGGGCAACGGCCCCGCCGCGGTGCCGGCCGCCGCACTCGCGGCGCTGGCGCGGGGCCAGAAGGTCGAGGCCGTGCGCCTCACGCGCGAGGCCACCGGCCTGGGCCTGGCCGAGGCCAAGCAGCTGGTCGAGGCGCACCAGAACCCGGCCGCCGGCGACTTCGGGCACCTGCCGTCGAGCGCGGCGGTGAATCCGATGGCCGAGCCAGGCCGGGTGTCGGGCGGCGGCTTCAAGTGGCTGCCCGTGATCGTCGTGCTGCTGATCGCGGCCGCGGCGTGGTCGTATTTCAAAGGCGCCTGAGGCCGTGATCGTTCCCCAGTTCTGGGCCGAAGGCCGCATCCAGGAGCGGGTGGCCGGCCGGCAGGTCACGGTGCGCCGTTTCGGCTGGTCCGACGACAGCCCGCTGGCCGCGCAGGCCCATGCCGACCAGCGCACGCGCGAGGCCTATGACCGCATCGTGGTCGACGGCGAAAAGCTGGAGCGCCGCGAACGCAAGCTGGCCTACAACGGCGCCAATGGCGTGCCGATCCGCGAGGAGATCGTCGAACGCCAGGGCGACAGCGTCGTCACCCGCAACGGCTACGGCGCGCGCTGCCTCAACACGCCCGACGTGCTGTTCGTCGATGTCGACTTCGAGGTCCAGGACTTGCGCGACAGTGCGCGCGGATTGACGGTGATCGGCATGGCGTTCATTGGGGCGCTGGTTGCGGGTTACGGCACGCGCTCGGCGATGGCGGGCGTGGCTGCCTTCATGCTGGTGGCAGCCTTCGGCTTCTGGCGCGCCCGTTACGAGGGGCTGCGCCTCACCGAGGACAAGAGCGATCCGCTGGAGGGCGCACGGGCGCGTGTCGAGCGCTTCATTCACCAGCATCCCGACTGGCACCTGCGGCTGTACCGCACGCCGGCCGGGCTGCGCGTGCTGGCCATGCACGATGTCTTCGCGCCGTCCGACGCCGCCGTGACCGACGTGTTCCAGACGCTGGGCGCCGACAAGGTCTACGCGCGCATGTGCCGCAACCAGAACTGCTTTCGCGCCCGCCTGAGCGCCAAGCCCTGGCGCGTGGGCATCGCCGAACACCTGCGCCCGCGCCCGGGCGTCTGGCCCGTGTCGCCCGACCGGCTGCCCGCGCGCGACGCCTGGGTGGCGCGCTACGAAAAGGCGGCCGAGGGGTACGCCGCCTGCCAGTACCTGGGGAGCGTGGGCAACACGCTGAAGGTGCACATGAACGCCCTGGTGGTGCAGGAACTGCACGACGAACGCACCCGCGCGAACAGCGGCTTGCCCTTGGCCTGACTGACGAGGGATTTATTCGAGAAACACCGCGGAACCGGCTTTGCCGGGCCGCTGGTGTTGCCCCCTTCCAGGGGGGAGGAGGCCACACGAAGTGGGCAAGCCTGGGGGTAGGGATAATCAGGGCATGTCTTCCCCCAAAGTGATCTTCGGCTTCCATGCCGTGGGCGTGCGCATCAAGACCGCGCCGAAATCGGTGCTCGAAGTGATGTTCGACGCCAGCCGGCGCGATGCGCGCATGAAACAGTTCATTGCGCGAGCGCAAGAAGCCGGCGTGCGGCTGGTCGAGGCCGACGGCCTGCGGCTGTCCAAGCTCAGCGGCAGCCACGGCCACCAGGGCGTGGTCGCGCGGGTCGAACCCGTGGCCCAGGTCCGCTCGCTCGACGAGCTGCTCGAGGGCCTCGAGGAGGCCGGCACCGTGCCGCTGCTGCTGGTGCTCGACGGCGTGACCGACCCGCACAACCTCGGCGCCTGCCTGCGCGTGGCCGACGGCGCCGGCGCCCATGCGGTGATCGCGCCCAAGGACCATGCGGCCGGCATCAACGCCACCGTCGCCAAGGTGGCGAGCGGCGCGGCCGAGACGGTGCCGTACTTCATGGTGACCAACCTCGCGCGCACGCTCAACGAGCTCAAGGAGCGCAGCATCTGGTGCGTGGGCACCAGCGACGACGCACCGGGCACCATCTACCAGAGCGACTTCAAGCGCCCGCTGGCGCTGGTGCTGGGCGCCGAGGGCGAGGGCATGCGCCAGCTCACGCGCAAGACCTGCGACGAGCTGGTGAGCATCCCCATGGCCGGCGCGGTCGAGAGCCTGAACGTGTCGGTGGCCAGCGGCGTGTGCCTCTACGAGGCCATGCGCCAGCGCGGCGGTTGACTTCAGGCTAGCGGGCCACCGGCCCGCTGCCCTTGCGGTGGAAGTACACCAGTTCCGCCGCACGCCGCATCGGCGCCGTGCCGAGCAGGCGGTTGAACATCCAGTCGCTCTGGAAGTGGTCGAAGGCCCAGCGCAGCGTGCGCTTCATCAGAAAGCGCGGGTAGCCGCGCACGAACCACGTCGCGGGGTCGTCCGCCTCGCCGCGCACGAAGCGCGCCACGGCCTCGCCGGCGCGCTCGCCGTGCTGCAGCGCCGTGTGGATGCCGCCGGCCGTCACGGGCGACACCATGCCCGCCGCATCGCCCACCAGCAGCGCCCGTTCGCGGGCCACCACCGGCAGCACGCCGCCGCAGGGGATCATCCCGGCGCGCACGGCGACCGGCGGCGCCTCGCCGGGCGACACCACGGCGGCGATCTTGCGCAAGAGCGGATCGAGGCGCAGCGCGCCCGTGTCGTGGCGGCCCATGCGGCGCGCCAGGCCGATCTGGCTCACGCCGACGCCGTCGAGCGCCCAGCCGATGTAGCCCGGCGCGAGTTGGCGGTCGATGAAGCAATGCAGCAGGTCGGGCGCCATGCGCGCGCCCTGGTACTCGTGCTCCACGCCGTAGAGAAAGCGCGTGTTGCGCGACAGGCCCAGCGCCTTGGCGACGCGCGAATGCGGACCGTCGGCGCCCACGAGGTAGGTCGCGCGGATGCACGGGCCCTGCGCCACCGGCACCTCCCAGCGGCCGTTCGCCCACAGCGCCTGCTCGAACAGCGTGCCCAGGCGCACCTCGACGCCGCAGGCGCGGGTGGACTCCACCATCCAGTCGAGCAGCGCGGGCGCGTCGGTGGCCCAGAACCAGTAGCCGGGCGCGTGCAGGTCGACGTGGTGCATGTCGGGCGCGTACAGCCGCACGCCCTCGATGCGGCGCACCAGCGCGGGCGGCACTTCGGCCAGCCACGGCACGCTGTCGACCGCGTCCTTGACGATGATCCCGGTGGTGTGCAGCTTGGCGCCGGCGGCAGCCTTCTTCTCGAGCACCATCACGCGCAGGCCGGCCTTGGCGGCGGCTCGGGCGCAAGCCAGCCCGGCAAAGCTCGCGCCAATGACGAGCAGGTCGACCTGGGTGCAGGCCGTTCCGGGGTCGCTCACGAAGGCCGGCGCGGGGCAGGGCGCGGCCGACGAGGAAGGCGCGTGGGGAGAAAAGAGACAGGAAGAAGAGGCGTGCATGGGAGGCTGACTTGCAAAGCGCACCACGGGGTGTGGTGCGCCTGCGAAGTTAGCGACGCCATGTGCGCCGGGCGTGAAGCCTGTGTGAACTGATCTGTGAAGCGATCAGGCCCGTTCAGGACGGGTCTTTGCTGCGCGTGCGGCCCACCGCGCTGAAGATGCCGATGCCCAGCAGGATCAGCGCACCGATGCCGATGTAGAGCGTGGGCACGCCGGCCACCGAGGCGCCCCAGGCGACCCCGGCCAGGAAGATCAGAAAGCCGATCATGTAAAGCGCAAAGGACATCGTGCGGCTCCGGTAGCTGAGATGCCTTGCAGTATCCCGACGCACCCCCGGGCTCGAACCGGCCTGAGTCGTCTCTGCGTGTGGGAGCTTGCCTACCGCATCGGTCAGGCAATCGTTCAATTAATCAATCGGGAACGGCGACCAGCAGGTAGCGGCAGGCGGTGGGCCCCAGCGCCTTGAAGACCAGCGGCCGGTCGACGCCGAAGTCGAGGCAGTCGCCCGGGGCGAGCTCGAAGCGCTCGTCGCCGTAGTCGACCTGCAGCGCGCCTTCGAGCATCCACAGGCTCTGCCGGTACGGCGTGCCGCTCCATCGCGGATAGCCGACCTGCGCGGCGCGCGGCAGCTCGACCTCCACCAGTTCCACGCCGCTGCCCGCGCCGCGCTCGGCGACCTGGCGGCGCAGGTAACCGGCTTCGGGGTCGCGCCAGACCTCCTGCGCGGCCCGCTTGCGCAGCCGTTGCGGCTGCGCCTTGTCCTCGGTGAGAAGCTGCGCCAGCGAGACCCCGAGGCCGGCGGCCAGCTTGCCCAGCAGCACGGCGGTGGGGCTGCTCTGCGCGCGCTCGACCTTGGAGATCATCGCCTTGCTCACGCCCGACAACCCGGCCAGGTCGGCGAGGCTGAGCCCTTGGGCCTGACGCAGCGCCAGCAACCGGGTGGCGATGAGCGCGTCGATGTGGCCATCGGCCGGCGCCGGGGTGGAAGGTGAAGTGTTTCCCATATGAGATTATTATTCTCTTATATTGAACGACAGAGAAACACCATGCGTCTCATCGCCTGCACCGAAGAAGCCCATTCAGGCGCCATCCTGGCGATCCTGAACGAGGCCATCGTCAACTCCACCGCGCTGTACGACTACAAGCCGCGCACGCCCGAGAACATGGTGACGTGGTTCGCCGCCAAGCGCGCCGGCGGCTTTCCCGTGATCGGTGCGGTGGATGACAACGGCAAGCTGCTCGGCTTCGCAAGCTACGGCACCTTCCGTGCCTTTCCGGCCTACAAGTACACGGTCGAGCACTCGGTGTACGTCGATGCCGCGCACCGCGGCGAGGGCCTGGGTCGCACGCTGATGGAGGCGATCATGGCCGAGGCGATCGCGCGCGAGGTGCATGTGATGGTCGGCGCCATCGACGCCTCGAACGCCGGCAGCATCGCGCTGCACGAGCGCCTGGGCTTCACGCATTCAGGCACCGTGCGGCAGGCCGGCTTCAAGTTCGGCCGCTGGCTCGACGTGGCGTTCTACCAGCGCATCCTGGCGACGCCGCTGAACCCGGTCGACGGCTAGCCGAGGCTCAGGCCGGCGTCTCGGCGCTGGCCCGGTCGAGCATGTCGATGGTGCCCGCGTCCAGCTTGAGTTGCGTGGCCACCACCAGTTCTTCGAGCTGCGCGAGCGAGGTGGCGCTGGCGATCGGCGCCGTCACGCCGGGCCGTGCGATCTGCCAGGCGATGGCGACCTGGCCGGGCTTGGCGTTGTACTGCTGGGCCACCTTGTCCAGCGCATCGAGGATGCGCAGGCCGCGCGGGTTCAGGTACTTCTTCGTGGTGGTGCCGCGTGCGCTCTTGGCCACATCGGCCTCGGTGCGGTACTTGCCGGTGAGAAAGCCCGCCGCCAGCGCGTAGAAGTTGATCACGCCCACTTCGCGCTTGAGGCACAGCGGCTCCAGGGCGTCTTCGAACACTGCGCGGTCGTACAGGTTGTACAGCGGCTGCAGGCTCTCGTAGCGCGCGATGCCCAGGCGCTCCGACACGTCGAGCGCCTCGGCCAGCCGCGGCGCCGTGTAGTTCGAGGCGCCGATGGCGCGCACCTTGCCCTCCTTGATGAGCGCGTCGAAGGTGCCCAGCGTGTCTTCGAGCGGCGTGTTGGCGTCGTCGTCGTGCGACTGGTACAGGTCGATGTAGTCGGTCTGCAGGCGCTTGAGCGACGCCTCGACGGCCTCGCGGATGTAGGTGGGCGACAGGCCCACCTTGCCTTCGCCCATCGGCTTGCCGACCTTGGTGGCCAGCACCACGCGGTTGCGCTTGCCGCTGTGCTTGAGCCACTTGCCGATGATCGTTTCCGATTCGCCGCCCACATGGCCCGGCACCCAGGCCGAGTAGACGTCGGCGGTGTCGACGAAGTTGAAGCCGGCGTCGAGCCAGGCGTCGAGCAGCTTGAACGAGGTCGCCTCGTCGGCGGTCCAGCCGAACACGTTGCCGCCGAAGGCGAGGGGAGACACCCGGAGGGTGGAACGGCCGAGCGGACGAAGTTGCGACATGGCAGAGGGCTCCTGAAAGAAAAAGTATGCAGAAAGGAAAAGGGATCAAACGAAGCCTACCGCGCCCAGCGCCGCGCCGCAGCCCAGCAGCCACAGCAGGTGGATGCGCGTGCGCCAGACCACCAGCGCGGCCACGCCGCTGAGCAGCCACAGGTGCCAGGCCGGCACGCCGCTCGACTGGTTGCCGCCTGCCAGCACCCAGCCCGTGGCGATGAGCAGCCCGACCACCACCGGCGCCATGCCCTGCTTGAAGGCGCGCACCTCGCGGCGCGTGCGGTTGCGGTGGCCCCAGCGCGTGGCGACGTAGGTGAGGGTGGTGCTCGGCAGCATGATGCCGACCATGGTGACCATCAGGCCGAAGAAGCCCAGCAGCCAGGCCATGGGCCCGGCGCCGATGCCGCCGCCCGCGTTGAGCCCGACGTTCCAGCCCATCAGCGCGACGAAGAGCACGTTGGGCCCGGGCGCGGCCTGGGCGATGGCGACCGAGGAGGTGAACTGCGCCTCGGTGAGCCAGCCGTGCTGCGCCACGAGGTAGCGGTGCATGTCGGGCACCGTGGTGATCGCGCCGCTGATCGACAGCAGCGACAGCAGCAGGTACTGGCCGAAGAGGGCCAGCCAGTCGTGCCATTGCATCGCGATGGTCATGGCGCGATCTTCTTCCAGGTCCACACGCAGGCCACGCCGCCCACCGCGAGCAGTACCCACCCCAGCGGAATCTTCAGGAGCGCGATGGCCGCGAACACCAGCGCCACGAACGCCAGGCAGGTCGCAAAGCCCAGCGGGTGCTTGCGCAGTTGCGGGATCAGCTTGATGCCCGTGGCCGCGATGAGTCCGCCCGACACCGCGCCCATGCCGCGCAATGCGGCGGCCACCTGCGGGTTGGCGGCGTAGTGCGCGTAGAGCACGGCCAGCGCGAGGATCACGAACAGCGGCACGGTGAGCATGCCCGCCACCGCGGCTACGGCGCCGCGCAGGCCGAAGTAGCGGTCGCCGATCATCAGCGCGAGGTTGATCACGTTCGGCCCCGGCATCACCTGGGCCACGGCCCAGTCCTCGAGGAACTGGTCGGGCGTGAGCCATTTCTTCTTCTCGACCATCTCGCGCTGGACGATGGCGAGAACGCCGCCGAAGCCCTGCAGCGCGAGCCAGGTGAACGAAACAAAAAGGTCGCGTGGCGACGCGGGCTGCGGGTGGTCGGGCGGCGATGCCGCGGCGGGGGCGGACGGATGCATGTGGAACGATTATCGTAGGCGCACTGCTTCACCGGGACCCGACGCCATGCTCATTCGACTTCGCGCACTCTTCGATCTCTGCCGGCGCGCCTTCGCATCCTGGTCCAACGACTACGCCCCGAGCATGGGCGCGGCGCTGGCCTACTACACGGTGTTCTCCATTGCGCCGCTGCTGCTGATCGTGATCGCGGTGGCTGGCCTGGTGTTCGGGCAGGAGGCCGCGCGCGGCGAGATCTTCGCGCAGCTCTCGGGCCTCATGGGCGAGCAGGGCGCGGCGGCGGTGCAGGGCATGCTGCAGGCGGTCAACAAGCCGACCGAGGGCATCGTGGCCACGGTGGTCGGCATCGCGCTGCTGATCGTGGGCGCGACCACCGTCTTCGGCGAGCTGCAGGACGCGCTCGACCGCATCTGGCGCGCCCCCGCGCGCACCCGCAACAAGGGCGTCTTCAACATGCTGCGCGTGCGACTGCTGTCGTTCAGCATGATCATGGGCATCGGCTTCCTGCTGATGGTGTCGCTGGTGGCGAGCGCGGCGCTGGCCGCGCTGGGCAAGTGGTGGTCGCCGATGTTCGGTGCCTGGGCCACGCTGGCGCAGGTGGTGAACTTCGTCTTCAGCTTCGCGATGGTCACGGTGATCTTCGCGATGATCTACAAGATCATGCCGCGCGCCAAGGTGCAGTGGCGCGACGTGTGGGTGGGCGCGGCGGTGACGGCGCTGCTGTTCACCGTGGGCAAGCACCTCATCGGCCTGTACATCGGCAAGAGCAGCGTGGCCTCGGGCTACGGCGCGGCCGGCTCGCTGGTGGTGGTGCTGGTGTGGGTGTACTACTCGGCGCAGATCTTCCTGCTGGGCGCCGAGTTCACCTGGGTCTATGCGCGCACCTACGGCTCGATGAAGGACGCCATCGGCGAGCCGGCGGGGCAGGCGTCGCCGACGCGCGACGTGCCGCTGCCCGCGCACGTCGACGTTGCTTAGCCTGCGAAGCCGCCTTCGTCGAGAAACTTCTGCTCTTCCGGGGTGGACGTGCGTCCGAGCATTCGGTTGCGGTGCGGAAAGCGCCCGAAGCGCGCCACGATGTCGCGGTGCAGTACGGCGAAGTGCTGCGTGTTGGCGTCCTGCGTGGCGTTGAGTTCGACCGAACGCTCCTGCTCGGCCAGCACCTCCGAGTGCATGAAGGGCAGGTAGAAGAAGCGCTGCATCAGAGCGTCGGCCTGCCGGTCGAAGCCGGCCTCGACGGCGCGGCGCGCCACGGCCAGCGCGAGGCCGTCGGTGGCGAGCATGTGCGGGTTCTGGCGCCAGGCGTTGCGCGGGAACTGGTCGAGCAGCACGAGCAGGGCCAGGGCGCCTTCGCCGGTGTCGGCCCAGTGGTCGAGCCGGCCGCTGGCCGCGGCCTGGTGGGCGGCGGCCAACTGGTCGATGCATGCGGCATCGAAGACATCGCTTTTCGCGAACCAGCGCTCGGGGCCGGCATCGCGCCAGAAGGCGACCACGTCGTGTGCGGAAGGGAGTGTGTCGTCGGAAATCATCGTTGCATTCTCTTGCACAGGCGTGCGAAGAAGGGGCGCTGGCCGACAAGGCCGCAGGCGTCGTCTGCCTATGCTGAATGCTTTCATCCACAGGAGACCCCGACCATGAACAACACTCGCACACTCTGGCGCAGCACCCTCGTCGCGGGCCTGGCCGCCGTCGCACTGGCCGGCTGCGGAATGATGTCGAAGTCGAACGTCGCGAGCTTCAGCGGCGCGATGAACGCGGCCAGCCAGGTGCCGCCCAACATGACGCGCGGCAGCGGCATGGCCGAGGCCTGGCTCAACCGCGACACCAACGTGCTCAAGTACAAGATCACTTACGAAGGCCTGAGCGGCCCGGCCACGGCGGCCCACTTCCACGGGCCCGCCGCCGCGGGCGCGAATGCCGGCGTGGTGCTGCCCTTCGCGAGTCCGGCAAGCCCGATCGAGGGCCAGGCCACGCTCACGCCGGCGCAGGCGGCCGACCTCGTGGCGGGCAAGTGGTACGCCAACATCCACACGGCCGCCAACCCGGGCGGCGAGATCCGCGGGCAGATGCTGCCGAAGATGTGAGATTCGTCCGGGCTGAAGCCGCGAAAAGGCCCCTGGTCAGGTGGCTGTCGCGGGGCTGGTGTCCAATGACCGCATGACGACGACACCCAAGAAAAAGCCTCGCGCCGCCACCGCTGCTTCCTCTTCTTCGCACGCACCACCCCATCCCTTCATCGCCCGCCGCGAAGGCATGCGCACCGCCCGCAAGGCGCTGGTGCTGCAGGGCGGCGGTGCGCTCGGCGCCTACCAGGCGGGCGTGTACGCCGCGCTCAGCGAGACCGACCTGCAGCCGCACTGGATCGCGGGCGTGTCGATCGGCGCCATCAACGCCGCGCTCATCGCCGGCAACGCGCCCGCGCAGCGGGTCGACCGGCTGCGCGAGTTCTGGCACCTGGTGTCTTCGGGGCCGGCGCAGCGCCTGCCGTCGTGGCTCGGCGACCGCGCCACGCAGAACCAGTGGAGCGCCACCATGGCTTCGCTGGTCGGCATCCCGGGTTTCTTCGAGCCGCGCTACTCGCCGGCCCTGCTGCTGGGCGGTGCCGCGCCGCTCCTGAGCTACTACGACACCTCGCCGCTGAAGGCCACGCTGGAGCGGCTCATCGACTTCGACCGCATCAACGCCTGCGAGGCGCGCTTCAGCGTGGGTGCCGTCAATGTGCGCACCGGCAACTCGGTGTACTTCGACAACACGCGCCAGCGCATCGGCCCCGAGCACATCATGGCCAGCGGCGCGCTGCCGCCGGGCTTTGCGCCGGTGCACATCGACGGCGACGACTACTGGGACGGCGGCATCGTCTCGAACACGCCGCTGCAGTACGTGCTCGACACGCATCCGCGCGCCGAGGCACTGGTGGTGCTGCAGGTCGACCTGTTCAACGCGCGCGGCGAGATGCCGCACACGCTGTCGGGCGTGATGGAGCGCCAGAAGGACATCACCTATTCGAGCCGCACGCGCCTGAACACCGACGCGCTGGCGGCCAACATGAACCTGCAGCAGGCCATTGCCGACCTGATCGCCAAGCTGCCGCCCGGCCTGCGCAACGACCCGAGCGTGGTCGAGGTGCAGGCGCAGCTCACGCACGAGCCGATCGACATCTTTCACCTGATCTACCGCGACAAGTCGTACGAGCTGGAGTCGAAGGACTACGAGTTCTCGCGCGCCGCGGTCGAAGAGCACTGGGAGTCGGGCGTGCGCGACATGGGCAAGACGCTCGCCCACCCCGAGACGCTGCGCGCCGACGCCACGGTGAACGGCGTGACCACCTTCGACCTCGGCGAGCCGGGCACCGGGCGCATCAAGCGGCCGGGGCTGTCGCGCTGAGGGAAGTCAGCCGGGCGCGTGCCCGGTTCTTGCTCGCTCTTTTCCTATCCACCACTTCCAAGGACGCTTCACCATGCAACTCAAGGACAAGGTCGCCTACATCACCGGCTCGGCCAGCGGCATCGGCAAGGAAATCGCCATCCTGTTCGCGCAGGAAGGCGCGAAGATCATCATTGCCGACCTCAACAAGGAAGCGGCCGATGCCACCGCCGCCGAGCTGAAGGCCACGGGTGCGCAGGCCATCGGCGTGGCGGTCGACGTGACGAACGAAGACCAGGTCAATGCCTCGGTGGAAGAGGGCGCGAAGGCCTTCGGCGGCATCGACATCCTCATCAGTAACGCCGGCATCCAGATCGTGCATCCGGTCGACGAGTTCAGCTTTGCCGACTGGAAGACGATGCTTGCGATTCACCTGGACGGTGCGTTCCTCACCACGAAGGCGTGCCTGAAGCACATGTACGCGCAAGGCCGCGGCGGCAGCGTGATCTACATGGGCTCGGTGCACTCCAAGGAAGCGTCGCTGCTGAAGGCGCCGTACGTGACGGCCAAGCATGGCCTCATCGGGCTGGCCAAGACGGTCGCCAAGGAAGGCGCCAAGCACGGCGTGCGCGCCAACGTGATCTGCCCGGGCTTCGTGCGCACGCCGCTGGTCGAGAAGCAGATTCCCGAGCAGGCGAAGACGCTGGGCATCACCGAGGAGCAGGTCGTCAAGAACGTGATGCTCAAGGAGACGGTGGATGGCGAGTTCACCACCACCGACGATGTGGCGCGCGTGGCGCTGCTGTTCGCGGCCTTTCCGACCAACGCGTTGACCGGCCAGTCGCTCGTCGTGAGCCACGGCTGGTACATGCAGTAAGCGCTACAGCTTCAGCTCCCACGTCTCGCCCACCTGCGGCTGGCCGTAGCCCTCGTGCGGCTCCGAGTGCACGAGCTGGAAGCCGCGCTTGGCGTAGATGCTGCGCGCGGCCGTGAGGCAGCTGTTGGTCCACAGCGTCATCTTCTTGTAGCCCTTGCGGCGCGCGAAGGCGATGCACTCGTCCACGAGGCGCCCGCCCAGGCCCAGCCCGCGCGCGGCCGGCGTGAGGATCAGCATGCGCAGCTGCGCCACGGTGGCCGACTTGCGCACCACGAAGATCGCGCCGACGCGCTCGCTGTTGAGCTCGGCGATCCAGCAACGCTCCCATTCGGGCTGGAACTTGAGCAGGAACTCGCCTGCGATGCCCGCCACGAGCGCTTCGAAGCGGTGGTCCCAGCCGTATTCGCGCGCGTACAGCTCGCCGTGCTGCTGCACCACCCAGCCGATGTCGCCGGGCGCCGGGTCGCGCAGCACGGCGGCCTGGGGCCGGGCCGGCGGCGCGGCCGGTTCGAGCAGCGCCTGCACCGTGTCCATGGCCTGCACCAGCTGGTTTTGTTGCGCCGGCGGCAGCGCGGCGAGCAGGGCGGCGGCCTCGTCGCGCGATTTCTGTTGCAGCGGCGCAAACGCGGCATGGCCGGCGTCGGTCAGGCGCAGCACGCTCTGGCGGGCGTCGCGCGGGTGCGGCTCGCGCGTGAGCCAGCCGTGGGTTTCGAAGCGGCGCAGGATACGGCTGAGGTAGCCGGCGTCGAAGCCCAGGTCGCGTCCGATCTCGCTGGCGACCGGGGTTTCGCGGTGCGCCAGCTCGTAGAGCACGCGCACGTCGGTCAGCGACAGGTCGCTGCCCAGGTAGGGGTCGAGGGCGCCGATGCGGCGCGTGTAGAAGCGGTTGAACCGGCGGATGGCCTTGACGGCGGACGGGTCGACGGGGGGCGTTGGCGTGGGCATGGTTGCCATTGTCATTTAAATTGATTGACTTTGGCAATCAAATAAGAGCCCTCTCGTTCCGGGGCAAGGGATCTTCAGGGCGACAGAAATGCTGGAAAACCCTAAAATCGAGGGTTGCCCACACAGGCGGCGCCCCGGCGCTGTCCGCTCCCACCGATGAACGCCCCCGTCGACGTCTCCTTTTTTGCGCGTGCCGCCAAGCCGCTGACCAGCTACCGCAAGTACTGGGCGGCCCGTTTCGGCACGGCCAAGTTCCTGCCGACCTCGCGCAAGGAGATGGACGCGCTCGGCTGGGACAGCTGCGACATCATCGTGGTCACGGGCGACGCCTACGTCGACCACCCCAGCTTCGGCATGTCGGTGATCGGCCGCATGCTCGAGGCGCAGGGCTTTCGCGTGGGCATCATCGCGCAGCCCGACTGGCAAAGCGCCGAGCCCTTCAAGGTGCTGGGCAAGCCGAACCTGTTCTTCGGCGTCACGGCCGGCAACATGGATTCGATGATCAACCGCTACACGGCCGACCGGAAGATCCGCAGCGACGACGCCTACACCCCCGGCGACGTCGGCGGCTCGCGCCCCGACCGTGCGGCCATCGTGTATTCGCAGCGCTGCAAGGAAGCCTGGAACGACGTGCCGATCATCCTCGGCGGCATCGAAGGCAGCCTGCGCCGCATCGCGCACTACGACTACTGGTCGGACAAGGTGCGCCGCTCCATCGTCGTCGACGCCAAGTGCGACCTGCTGCTGTACGGCAACGCCGAGCGCGCCATCGTCGAGATCGCGCACCGCCTGGCCGCCAAGGAGCCGGTGCAGCAGATCACCGACGTGCGCGGCACCGCCTATGTGCGGCGCGAAACGCCCGAGGCCTGGTTCGAGATCAACTCCACCAGCGTCGACGAACCCGGCCGCGTCGAGGCGCACGTCAACCCGTACCTGATGGTGTCCGACCAGGCCAAGGCCAACGGCGCCACCTGCGCGAAGGAAGACGAGGCCGAAGCTGTCGCCAAGGCCGCCGAAGCCGCGGGCTCCGCCGCCGGTTCGGTCGTCAACCCCGCCATCAAGCCGCTGAACTTCGTGCCCAACCCGGCGCTGCAAGGCCGCGGCAAGATCGCCGTGCCGCCGCGCGACCGCTCGGTGATCCGCCTGCCTTCGTACGAGCAGGTGCGCAGCGACCCGGTGCTCTACGCCCACGCCAACCGCGTGCTGCACCTCGAGACGAATCCCGGCAACGCCCGCGCGCTCGTGCAGGCGCACGGCGAGGGCGCCACGGCGCGCGACGTGTGGATCAACCCGCCGCCCATTCCGCTCACCACGGCCGAGATGGACCACGTGTTCGACCTGCCGTACGCGCGCAGCCCGCACCCGCGCTACGCCGACGAGAACGGCAGCCACGACGGCGCGACCAAGATCCCCGCGTGGGAAATGATCCGCTTCAGCGTGAACATCATGCGCGGCTGCTTCGGCGGCTGCACCTTCTGCTCGATCACCGAGCACGAGGGCCGCATCATCCAGAGCCGATCGGAAGACTCGATCATCAAGGAGGTCGAGGCCATCCGCGATTCGGTCAGCGGCTTCACCGGCACCATCTCCGACCTCGGCGGCCCCACGGCCAACATGTACCGCCTGGGCTGCAAGAGCCCCGCCATCGAGGCGGCATGCCGCAAGCCCAGCTGCGTGTACCCGGGCATCTGCCCGAACCTGGGCACCAACCACGACCCGCTCATCAAGATCTACCGCCGCGCGCGGGCGCTCAAGGGCATCAAGAAGATCCTCATCGGTTCCGGCCTGCGCTACGACCTGGCCGTGCAGTCGCCCGAGTACGTGAAGGAGCTGGTGCAGCACCACGTCGGCGGCTACCTGAAGATCGCGCCCGAGCACACCGAGCAGGGCCCGCTCACGAAGATGATGAAGCCCGGCATCGGCAGCTACGACAAGTTCAAGCAGATGTTCGAGAAATACTCGGCCGAGGCGGGCAAGAAGCAGTACCTCATTCCGTACTTCATCGCCGCGCACCCGGGCACCAGCGACGAGGACATGATGAACCTCGCGATCTGGCTCAAGAGGAACGGCTTCCGCGCCGACCAGGTGCAAACGTTCTACCCGAGCCCGATGGCCACGGCGACGACGATGTACCACACCAACAAGAACCCGCTGCGCAAGATCACGCGCGAGAGCGAGACGGTGGACATCGTGCGCGGCGACAAGCGCCGCCGCCTGCACAAGGCCTTCCTGCGCTACCACGATGCCAACAACTGGCCGCTGCTGCGCGAAGCCCTCAAGAGCATGGGCCGCGCCGACCTCATCGGCAACGGCAAGCACCATCTGATCCCGACGTGGCAGCCGCTGACCGATGGCGGCTACACGAGCGCGCGCCGCAAGAACTCGACCTCCGCGCCGGTGGCCGCCAAGGCCGCGGCACCGGTCCGGCTGGCGCCGGTGAAGCCCTCCAAGGGCCGCATCCTCACGCAGCACACGGGCCTGCCGCCGCGCGACAACGGCAGTGGCGGCAAGCCGCTCAACAAGCCTTCACGCAAGGTGCGTTGAGGCCTGGTCGAAGGCGCGGTCAGCCGAAGGCCGCGTGCTTCGACAGCCAGAACACCCACGCCCCCAGCGCCGCGCAATGCAGCGCGACCGTGACGTAGAACCTCCACAGGAAACTCGCCTTGCTCGACTTGTGCCGCAGCAGTTGCTGCGCGCACCACGCGCCCGGCCAGCCGCCCGCGAGCGCGAGCAGGTGCAGCGTGCTTTCCTGCGTGCGCCAGCGCCCGGCCTGCGCTGCGCTCTTGTCGAAGGCGTAGGCCGCGAAGGTGAGCAGGCTCAGCCCCGCGACGACCGCCAACACGAGCAGCGGCAGGCGACCGAGCCAGACGGCGGCGCCCAAGCCCGCGGCGTAGATCACGATCAGCCACGCGCCCCACGGCGTGCCAGCCGTGCTGCGACCCGAAGGCCGGCGCGGCTGCGCGCGTGAGGCTGCGCGGGGCATGGCACCCGCCGAGGCTGCGGCCTCCACGGCCATCGCCCGCGGCCCCTTGCCGCCGACATGGATCTCTTCGAAGTGCACCGCCATGCCGACCTGCGGCTTCAGCTGGCGGTCGCGAAAGTCGCGCAGGTGCACGAAGACGTCGGCCGACACCTCCGGGCTGCGGATGAAACCGAAGCCGCGCTCGGCCTCCCAACGAACGAGTCGACCTTGGCGCTTCATGGCATGCGAGGGAAAAGGGCAGGGCACATGCGGGCGATTCTCTCTTGTGGGCACGGGGCGCCGCTCCTATCATCGGCCGCTCATGCACCTGCATCACTCTCCCCCTTCGTCGACCTGCCGCTGACGTTCGCGCGCGCTTCGCGCCGCGCCCGTCAGGCCTGCAAGTGGTCGCTGCCGTCCGCCTTCTTCCGCTGAGCGAAGACAGGCCGGGCGGTGGCCGGATGGTCATGCCCGCCCCTGGCAATGCGTCGACGCGACGCCGAGGCGACGGGCCTCACGGAGAGTTTCAACATGAATGCAAGAACAACGGCCGCCCTGGCCTGGGGCGGCGTGCTGCTGGCCGGCGTGCTCTGGGGCGGCGGCGCCCTGGTGGCGCAATTCCTGATCGACGGCGGCATCGCGCCGCACAGCCTGTCGCTGGCGCGCTTCGCGCTGGGCATGCCGCTGCTGTGGTGGCTGCACTGGCAGGCGACACGGCGCGCGCCGGTCGCCGATGCGGGGTGGCGCCACCTGACGCGCCGCGAGCAGGGCCACGTCATCGGCACCGGTGCCGCGATGGCGCTGAACGTGAGCTGCTGGTTCGCCGGCATCGCGCACCTGGGTGCCGCGCTGCCGACGGTGATCTCGATCTGCTGCGCGCCGCTGATCGTGGCCTGCGTGTCGGTGCTGCGCGGCTACGAGCCCTTCGGCGCGCGCCTGCTCGGTGGCCTCGTGCTGGCGCTGGCGGGCGTGCTGCTGCTGGTGATGCCGGCCGCTGGCTGGGGCGCCTTGCCGGCGGGCTACGGTGCCGGGCTCGCGTGGTCCTTCGGCTCGGCCGTCTGCTATGCGCTGGTGGTGCTGGGCAACGCGCGCATGCCGGCGCGGGTGCCGGCCGTGACCGCGTCCGCCTGGGGCATGAGCGCCGCGGCGCTGTGCATGCTCGGTGTCGCGGTGGCGAACGGCATCACCTGGCCCGAGGGCACGGCGCAATGGACGGGCGCGGCCTACACCGGCGTGGCCACCACCTCGGTCGCCTACCTGGCCTTCGCCTGGGGTGCGCGTCGGCTCTCGCCGACGGCGGCGGTGGTCGGCACGCTGATCGAGCCGCTGGTGGCGGCCTGGCTCGCGGCGCTGTGGCTGGCGCAGCCGATGGCGCCGCGCCAATGGCTGGGGGCGGCGCTGCTGGCGGGGGCAATGCTGCTGCTGGTGCGGCGGAACCGGGGTATCGTGTAGCCCCATGATGAGCCGTTCGCCCCCCTTGCCGGTTTCGTGGAAACGCACCCTGGCGGTGGCCGCCTGCTGCGGCGTGTCGCTGCTGGCGCAGGCGGCGGCCCCCGAGGCCTCCGCGCCCGCGGGGGCCCAGGCCCTGCGCGCCGAGCACCAGAAGCTCAGCGACAAGCTCGACCAGAGCCGCTTCGGGCGTCCCGTGCAACTCGACTCCACCGAAACGCCCGGCGGCCTCGAGGGCGACATCTATGCCGTGGTCGAGCACCCGCTGTCCAAGGTCAGCGCGGCGCTCAAGGGCTCGGACCACTGGTGCGAGCTGCTCACGCTGCACATCAACAACCGGCGCTGCCGCATCAGCACCTCGCCGCAAGGCAAGGAGACGCTCACGCTGTTCGTGGTGCGCCGCTACGACAAGCCGGTCGACCAGGCCTTCGAGCTGCCTTTTGCCTACCGCGTGGCCAGTGCCACGCCCGAGCACCTGCAGGTCGAGATGTCGGCCGACACCGGCCCGTTCGGCACCAGCAACTACCGCGTGCGGCTCGAAGCGGTGGCGCTCGACGAGCGCAAGACCTTCCTGCACTTCAGCTACGGCTACAACCACAACACGATGGTGCGGTTGGCCACGCAGGCCTACCTCGCCACCTTCGGCAGTTCCAAGGTTGGCTTCACCGTGGTGGGCAAGGGCGCCGACGGCCAGCCCGAGTACATCCGCGGCCTGCGCGGGCTGGTGGAGCGCAATGCGATGCGCTACTTCCTCACGCTCGACGCCTACCTGGCCACCGGCGCCAACGACCCGGCCGAGCGCCGGCAGCGCTACTGGTTCGCGGCGGCCGAGCGCTACCCGCGCCAGCTGCACGAGGTCGACCTGGACACCTACCTCGCGGTGAAGCGCGAAGACCGCCAGCGCGACGGCAGCGGCCGCTGAAAAGGCGCCGACCACCGCAACCTTTCGGTTGCAGTTTCACGGGCTTGTCATCTGCCTCGGCATTAATCGCCGGGGCTTGCGCCTTTGCGCGGGCGCATCACAAGGACAACAAGCAATGCGCAAGACAACAAGAGGATCGAGGATGGGATGGCTGGCGCTCGTGGGCGCTGGCGCGGTGCTGACCGCCTGCGGCGGCGGCAACGGCGGCGGGGGCGGCTGGTCGTTCCCGGTGGGCGGTGGCACGACCAATCCGCCCGCTGCGCAGTCGAAAACCGGCACCTTCCTGGATGCCGCCGTGGAGGGCCTCGACTACGTGGCCGGCAGCGCCGCCAAGGCCGCCACCAACGCCAAGGGTGAATTCATCTGCAAGGACGGCGAGACCGTCACCTTCAGCGCCGGCGCGCTGGCCCTGGGCAGCGCCGCATGCGGCGACGCGATCACGCCGCTCACCCTGGCCGGCGGCAGCGACGTGAAGGCCGATGCCGTGGTCAACCGCCTGCTCGCGCTGCAGAGCTTCGACGAGGACCGTGACCCCGCCAACGGCATCCGCCTGACGCCCGCGCTCAAGGCCGCCCTGACGGCCGGCGCGCTCGATTTCAACGCCGCGCCCGACGCCTTCCACACCGCGCTCAACGCGGTGCTGGCCGCGTTGCCCGCTCCCTACAATGCCCGCATGGTCGACTCGAACCGCCGCATGCTGGCCCGCGAACACTTCGAGGACACGCTGGCCTCGCGGCTGGGTGCACCGGTCACCGAAGCGTCGACGCAGACGAACCAGCTCGGCGCCATCGGCATCGCCGTTACGCGCTACCAGCTGCAGGCCGATGCCCGCTTCCACGTGCCCTACGAGGGCGACAACCCGGACATCAAGGCCGACTTCCCCCAGGGCTTCCTGCCGGCCTACGGCTCGGGCCTGGCGTTCAAGGGCAAGGCCGACGACGGCGTGCTCGAGTTCTACGCCATCACCGACCGCGGCCCGAACGGCGACGGCCCGACCGCACCCGTGCCCGGCGGCGGCGACGGTGTCACCAGCATCAGCAAGGTGTTCCCGGCGCCGTCGTTCGCGCCGAGCTTCGGCATCGTGCGCGTGGGCAAGACTGGCGCGGTGCTCAGCACCAGCGTGCCGCTCAAGCGCGACGCCAACACCAAGATCACCGGCCTGCCGCCGCGCTCGGGCGTGGGTTCGACCGGCGAGACCCCGCTGACCGACCAGTACAAGTTCGACGAAGCCAAGGCCGGCTACGACGCCAACGGCCTCGACCCCGAGACCCTGGTGCTCGACAAGGCGCGCAACGTGCTGTGGACCAGCGACGAGTACGGCCCCTTCATCGCGCGCCTGAACATCGCCACCGGCGTGGTCGAGAAGAAGTACGCACCCGGCCCCGGCGCCACCGACCTGCCGGCGGTGCTGGCGCAGCGCCGCCCCAACCGCGGCATGGAAGGCCTGACGCTCGATGTGGCCAGCGGCGTGCTGCACGGCTTCCTGCAGAGCCCGATCGATCCGCGCGACGCCAACGGCAAGTCGATCAAGGCCAAGCCGCCGGGCGGCAGCAACACCGACGTGCGCCACATCGCGAAGTTCACGCGCTGGCTCGCATTCGATCCGGCCACCGAGACCTCCAAGCTCTATGCCTACCCGATCGACGGCAGCCAGTACGACAAGGACCGCACCGGCAACGCCAAGCTCGGCGACATGGTGAGCCTGGGCAACGGCCGCTTCATCGTCATCGAGCAGGGCGCGCGCAAGAGCGACGGCAAGGTGTTCAACAAGCTGATGCTGGTGGAGCTGCCGGCCAACGCGACCGACATCAAGGCCCTCGACCACAACCTGGAGATCAGCAGCATCACGCAGGTCGCGTCGAACGGTGCCGACTATTCGACCGTGGTGACGATGCGCAAGACCGAGCTGCTCGACCTCAACGTGCTGGGTTGGCTGGCCGAGAAGGCCGAGGGCCTGACGGTCGTCGACGACCAGACGCTGGCGCTGGTGAACGACAACGACTTCGGCCTGGGCACCGTGCTGCTCGGCGCCGACGGCACCCGCCTGGCTGGCAGCGTGGAAGAGTGCAAGGTCGATGTCGACGGCAAGCTCCGCGATTGCCCGGCGGGCGCGACCGAAGCACGCATCACGCGCGGCTCCGATCTGGAGCGCCCGACGCGCATCTGGCTCATCAAGCTCGACCGCAAGCTGAGCGACCTGCGCCTGCCGGCGTCCTGAGCGCCGTCAGTCGGCCAGCGTGAGCAGCGGCACGTCGCGCTCACGGCCCATGGCTTCCAGCTCGGCGCGCGTGCGCGTCGCGAGCCAGGCGGCCAGCGCCGCGTGCGTGGCGGGCGCCATCATGTCCGGCGGCGCCACGCCGGCCACGTCGCGCAGGCGCGCGGCGAAGTGCGGCTCCAGCGCCGCCACCGCCACGCGGCCGTCGGCGCAGGGGTAGACGCGGTAGCCCGCGTGCGCGCCGCCCACCGCGCCGTCGGGCTTTGTCAGCCCCCAGGTGCGGGGCAGGGCCAGCCAGTCGGCCGAGGCGTTCAGCGCCACCTCGAGGTACACGCCGCCGCGCTGGCGGGTCTGTTGCAGCACGGCCTTCAGCACCGCCTCGCTCGCCAGCAGCGCACCGCCCATGTCGGCGTACAGCGTGGGCGGCAGCGCGGTGCCGGTGACGAGGCCGCTCTCGGCGAGGTAGGTCAGGTCGTGGCCCGGCTCCTCGGCGCGTTCGCCCGGTGCGCCGACGATGGCGACCTGCGACAGCGCCGGATGCCGCGCCTGCAGCGAGGCCCAGTCGAGCTTCAGCTTCTGCAGCGCCGACGGGCGAAACGAGGTCAGCAGCACGTCGGTGCGGGCCAGCTCGGCGTGCAGCTGCGCTTGGCCAGCCTCGGTCTTCAGGTCGACCGTGCGGACCTCGACGCCCTCGTGCAGCGCCGTGTACGCGGGCCGGTTGTACAGCCCCATCGGATCGCCGCCGGGCGGCTCCAGCTTGAGGCAGGCCGCGCCCATCGTGCGGCAGCGCAGCAGCGCGGCGGGGCCCGGCAGGTTGAGCGCCAGGCTCAGCACGCGCACGCCGTCGAGCGGCAGGAAGGAAGCATCGGAGGAACGGGGCATGGGTCGTGTGTCCGGAAGGTCCAGGGGTGAGAGGGAAGGGGGCGCGGCCATTTTCACCCGCCGGCAGAGCCAGATTCCGCAAGCCATGGCGCCCTGGCAGTCGTAGCATGCGGCCGATGGCAGCACGCGCTCCTGCCGCTGCCGCAACGCCAAGGAGACCCCTCATGTTCGAAGCATCCCTGATGCGCGGCCAGCGCATCCTCGTCACCGGCGGCGGCACCGGCCTCGGCCGTGCCATGGCCGAGCGTTTCCTGAGCCTGGGCGCCGACGTCGCCATCTGTGGCCGGGGCCAGGCGGTCTGCGAAGAAACCGCCGCCGCCTGGCGCCAGCAGTTTCCCGATCGGCGCATCGATGCCTTCGGCGTCGACATCCGCATCGCGCAGCAGGTCGACGACATGGTCGAGAGCCTGTTCCAGAGCGGCGGGCTCACGGGCCTCGTGAACAACGCGGCGGGCAACTTCGTCTCGCCGACCGAGAGCCTGTCGCCGCGCGCCTTCGACGCCGTGGCCAACATCGTGTTCCACGGCAGCTTCTACGTGACGCAGGCGGTGGGCAAGCGCTGGGTGGCGCAGGCCAAGTCGGGCGCGTGGAAGCCGGGCGATGCGTTCCGCAGCGTGATGAGCATCATCGTCACCTGGGTCGACAACGGCAGCCCGTACGTCGTGCCCTCGGCGATGAGCAAGGCGGGCATCGAGGTCATGACCAAGTCGCTCGCGGTGGAGTGGGCGCGCCACGGCATCCGCCTGAACGCCGTGGGCCCCGGCGAGATCCCGACCGAAGGCATGAGCAAGCGCCTGAACCCCGGCGAGGAACCCGGCGCACGCAGCATCAAGACCAACCCGATGGCGCGCGTGGGCCGCATGAGCGAGCTGCAGAACCTTGCGTCCTTCCTGATGGCGCCGGGCCAGTGCGACTGGCTCACGGGCCAGAGCATCATGATGGACGGCGGCAACGCGCTGGCCACCGGCGGCAACTTCTACGAGCTGCGCGAGTGGAGCGACGCCGACTGGCTGGCCGCGCGCGAACGCATCGAGGCGCAGAACCAGAAGGACAAGGCGCAGCGCTGAAAGTTACTTGCGCGGCGGCTTCGCGGCGCCCACCGTGACCTGCTTGCGCACGGGGCTCGACAGCACGAGCGAGGTGGTCACCGAACCATCGACCGCCAGCGCGTCCACCACGCGCTCCAGGTCGGTCGGCTCGGCGATGGCGCAGCGCACGAAGAAGCAGTCGGCGCCGGTCACGCGGTCCACCGCGAGCACCTCGGGCATGGCCTCGAAGAGCGCGAGGTAGCGCGCAATGGCCGCGTGCGTGGTGTCGATGCGGATGATGGCCTCCAGCCCCACGCCCAGCGCACGCAGGTTCACGCGCGCGCCATAGCCCTCGATCACGCCCGCATGCTCCAGCT
The DNA here is from genome assembly GCF_059423605.1 of Variovorax sp. GW460-12-1-14-LB1. Lineage (NCBI taxonomy): Bacteria > Pseudomonadati > Pseudomonadota > Betaproteobacteria > Burkholderiales > Comamonadaceae > Variovorax > Variovorax sp. GW460-12-1-14-LB1. The sequence goes on along the minus strand of NZ_JBWKYF010000042.1, from coordinate 11,005 downwards.
TGCGCACGCGCTCGCTCATCGCCGGCTGCGACAGGCCGATGCGCTTGCCGATCGCGGCCAGGCTCTGGCGCGCGTCGGTCTGCAGGGCTTCGAGGATGAGGCGGTCTTTCTTGTCGAGGGTCATGGCGTGTGGCGAAAGAAGAGGGGACCGATGATCGATCGGTAAGGTGCGCTGATTTTCGATGGGTTGCCCTTCTGCGCGCGCGGCGCGGGCGCTATGGTGGCGGTCATCTTTTTCCAGGAGACCCCATGCAACTCGTCGGCATGCTCGACTCGCCCTTCGTTCGCCGCGCCGCGATCTCGCTGCGCCTGCTCGGCCTTGCTTTCGAGCACCGCTCGATCTCGGTCTTCAGCACCTTCGAGCAGTTCCGCGCGATCAACCCGGTGGTGAAGGCCCCGACGCTGGTGTGCGATGACGGCACGGTGCTGATGGACTCGACGCTCATCATCGACCACGCGCAAGCGGTCACCGGCCGCAGCCTGTGGCCTGCCGGCCCGGCGGGTCGGCTGCGCGACCTGCGCCTCACGGGGCTCGCGCTCGCGGCCTGCGAGAAGACGGTACAGATCGTCTACGAGCGCAACTTGCGGCCCAGCGAGAAGCAGCACCAGCCGTGGGTCGACCGCGTGCAGGGCCAGCTGAACACGGCGTATGCGGAGCTGGAGCGCGAACTGGCCGCCGCACCGCTGGCGGTGCCCGACGAGCGCACGATCACGCAGGGCGGCATTTCGACGGCGGTGGCCTGGACCTTCACGCAGTTCATCCTGCCCGACGCGGTGCGCCCGTCGGACTTTCCGCTGCTCGCCGCGTACACGGCGCAGGCCGAGCAACTGCCGGTGTTCGTCGGCGCGCCGCTGGTCTGAGCGACCGCGCTCAGGCCGCGATGTCCGCTCCGCGCTCGGCCAGCAGGCCGCGCAGCAGCGAGCGGTGGCAGCGCGATTCATCCTCGCAGTAGCAGCCGACCGCGAGCGCGGCGGTGTGCGAGAGCGCCGAGAGCAGGTCGAGGCTGCGGCTGGCGTCGGCCTCGGCCATCTCGGCCTTGTACTTGCGCATGAAGGCGTTCCATTGCGCCGGCGTCTCGGCTTCCTGCCCCAGCTTCATCGTCTCGGCCGACGGCGCGAGGTTGGGGTACCACACGTCGTACCAGTTCTGCGAGGCGAACTCGGTCTTCGGCACGCCGCGCGGCGGGCGGCGCACGGTGCCGATGCGCAGGCCCTCGCCGGGTGCGCGCGGGGTGCCGAGGCGGACGATGCGGATGCTCATGACGGGGATCTCCTGGGGCTGTTGTTGTGATGTGTTCGACTGTCAGGTGCCGACGATACCGCCGTCGCGTCGGCGGATCGCCAGCGTGGCCGAGCGCGGGCGCGCGCTGCCGGGCGCCGCGGCGTCGGGCCAGGCGCTGTTGTGCTTCGCGTCGCCGTCGTCGCGCGACTCGCCCGGGTGCTGGATGTTGACGAACAGCGTGCGCCGGTCGGGCGTGACCACGCAGCCCGTGATCTCGCAGCCGTTGGGCCCCGTGAGGAAGCGCTGGATGCGGCCCGTGGCCGGGTCGGCGCACAGCATCTGGTTGTTGCCGAGCGCGGCATAGGGCGGCTTGCCCATGGACTGCCCGCTCATGTCGGTCTGGATCCACAGCAGCCCGCCGCTGTCGAAGTGCAGCCCGTCGGGGCAGCCGAACGCGTCGGCGTGGTCGCCGGGGTAGCGGGTGCCGGCGCCGGGCTGCGCGGGGTCGCCTGCGAGCGCGTAGTGGTCCCAGGCGAAGGTGGTGCTGGCCGCGTCGCCGCCGTCCTCGCGCCAGCGCAGGATGCCGCCGAAGAAGTTGGGCGCGCGCGGGTTGGCGGCGTCGGCGCCGGGCTTGCCGAGGTCGCCGCGCTGCGAGTTGTTGGTGAGCGTGACGTACACCTCGCCGCTGCGCGGATGCACGGCGATCCATTCAGGGCGGTCCATCTTCGTGCCGCCGACGATGTCACCCGCCAGCCGCGCGTGGATCAGCACTTCGGCTTGGTTGGCGAAGCCGCTGGCGGCGTCGATGCCGTGGCGCCCGTGCACGAGTTCAAGCCAGCGCCCGCGCCCATCGGCGTCGAAGCGCGCAACGTGCAGCGTGCCTTCGTCGAGCAGGTGCCGGTTGGCCGCGCGCGCGGCGGCATCGGTGCCGGGGCGCACGGGGTCGCGGCTCACGAACTTGTAGATGTATTCGAAGCGCGCGTCGTCGCCCATGTAGACCACCACGCGGCCGTCTTTCGCAACGGTGCAGGTCGCGCTTTCCTGCCGCTTGCGGCCGAGCGCGGTGCGCTTGACGGGCACCGACTCGGGGTCGAAGGGGTCGATCTCGACCACCCAGCCGAAGCGGTGCGGCTCGTTCGGATGGCGGCTCAGGTCGAAGCGTTCGTCGAAGCGCCAGTACTCCACCCACTGCGCGCCCGGCACCGTGCCGTAGCGGCGCTGCGCGGGGGGCGCATTTTTCGCTGCTTCTTTCGGGCCGCCGAAGTAGCCGTGGAAGTTCTCCTCGCAGGTCAGGTAGGTGCCCCAGGGCGTGACGCCCATCGCGCAGTTGGCGAAGGTGCCGAAGACGCCGGTGCCTGCCGGGTCGGCGGCAGTGCGCATCAGCGGCGTGCCCGCGGCGGGGCCGGCGATGCGCATCGGCGTGCGGCCATGCACGCGGCGCGCGTAGGGCGAGGGCAGCACCTGGCGCCAGCCTTCTTGTGTGCGGCGGACCTCGATCACCGACACGCCCATCGCATGCAGCGACTTGCGGACCTTGTCGGCGTTCCAGGCCTTCACGCCGTCGGTGTGCAGCAGTTGCTCGTCGGTGTACTCGTGGTTCATCACGAGCAGGCCGCGTTCGCCGCGCGCGTCGAGCGCGAAGAAGTGCATGCCGTCGTGGTGCATGCCCGCCTGCAGGGCCTGCTCGTCGGCGCTGTTGCCGGCGTCGGGCGCGAAGGCCGGCATGCGGCCCGCAACGCCCGTGGGCGCGCCCCAGGGGTAGAGCATCTGCCACTCGTACTCCGGCGGCACCACCACCGCGTCGCGTTGCGAAATGGGCACGCTGGTGAAGAAGCCCGCCGGGCTCGTCGCGCCCGTGGAAGGCGGCAGCTGCGAGCGCGCGCAGCCCTGGCCGAACAGCGCGACGACGGCGGCGGTGGCGCCCGATTGCAGGAGAAAGTGACGGCGGTCCAGGGGCATGGCGAGGCGGCGGAGGTGTTGGGTCGGCGACAGTGCGCATCATCGCCCAGCGGCCCGGTCGCGCGATACTGAGCCGATACCCGGACACCGACAGGAGACATGCAATGAGCGACCGTATCGTATGGACCCGCCACGCCGACGGCGTGGTGGAACTGCAGCTGGCGCGCGCCGACAAGATGAACGCGCTCGACCCCGCGATGTTCGACGCGCTGGTCCAGGCGGGCGAGGCGCTGCGGGGCGACAAGAACGTGCGCGCCGTGGTCATCGCGGGCCGCGGCAAGGCCTTCTGCGCGGGGCTGGACATGGCGTCGTTCGAACGCATGGGGCAGGGCGCCGCCAGCGACGTGCTGGGCGCGGCGGCTGGCGGCACCGACCTGGTCGCGCGCACGCACGGCCTCTCGAATGCCGCGCAGCAGGTGGCGATGGTGTGGCGCGAAGTGCCGGTGCCGGTCATCGCGGCCGTGCACGGCGTGGCCTTCGGCGGCGGGCTGCAGGTGGCGCTGGGCGCCGACATCCGGCTCGTGGCGGCCGACACGAAGCTGTCGGTGATGGAGATCAAGTGGGGCCTCGTGCCCGATATGGCCGGCATGGTGCTGATGCGCGAACTGGCGCGCACCGACGTCGTGCGCGAACTCACCTTCACCGGCCGCATCTTCTCGGGCGAGGAGGCCGTGCGCCTGGGCCTGGCCACGCGCGTGGCCGCCGACCCGCTGGCCGAGGCGCTGCAGATGGCGCACGAGATCGCCGGCAAGAGCCCCGATGCGATCCGCGCCGGCAAGCGGCTGCTGAACGCGTCGCTCGCGCACAGCGCCGCCGAGCTGCTGATCGCCGAGTCGGTCGAGCAGCAGGCGCTGATCGGCAGCCCCAACCAGCGCGAGGCCGTGAAGGCCAACATCGAACGGCGGGCGCCGCAGTTCAGCGCGCCGGCCTGAGTTTCTTCTTCACGTTTTTTCTAGCGTTCCTCGCGGTGCAGACACCGCGAGGCGCAGCTGTTTGCGCGCCCGTTTCGGCCGGCCGAAGCGGTGGTCGCAACATTTCGTATGCCAAAAATCGTACACAAAGCGCGCCATCCGTGTCTTTGTGTAAGAATTAAGTAGTTGTTTTCCCGAGTAATTCGGCGGAATTGACCGCACTTTGTGTGCAGAAGGTCACGTCTTGCCGTATGCCCTCGGTCGGGAAAATGACTATCGGAGTCACACTCGAAAACAATTAATCAACTTTTGCTTTGGCTAGCGACGGCGTTCCGCATGTCGACGAATACGTTTTTTTGCAATCTCAGCGTGCCCATCCTCGTGGGCGAGGACCGCTACAAGTACGTCCCGATCGTGGGGGTGTTTCGCAGCATCCCCATCGAGCAGGTCGACGAGTGGGTGATGCACCCCGACGGCCGTCCGCGCAGCGATCGCGAACTCGCCGCCGAAGTGCTGGTCGAAATCCGCAAGCCGCTCGGCACCAGCGGCCACACGGCGCCGAACGCCTTCGACGTCGCCGACATCCTGCAGCTCGATCGCGCGGCTGCCATCGTGGTGTCGACCTTTCTCGCAGCGCTGCCGCGGGTCTGAACACCGCCTCGCGGCGTCTTCCTTTTTCTTTCCGTCTCAGCTCGCGATGGCGCCGACCGCCCAGTAGAAGGTCGGCCGCGCACCGTTGAGCAGGTGGTCGCCCACCACGCGTCCCTTGTAGATCGTCGGGTTGTGCGATGCCAGCGTGCGCGCATTGCGCCAGTGCCGGTCGAGCCGCCGGTCTTCCTGCAGCGCCGAGGCGCCGCCGATGTCGAACAGCCGCGTGCCCGCCTGCAGCACCGCATCGACGATGCCGGCCTGCGCCTTGGCGGTGTTCAGCTCCACCTCGAACAGCAACTGCTCGGGCACGGCCTCGCCGCGCTGCAGATGGCGGTCGACCTCGCCCAGGCCGCGCGCCACCGCCTGCACGGTCGACGCGGCCACGAAGGCCGTGCTCGCGAGCTGGCCGATCACCTGCTGCACCAGCGGGTCTTCGCGCGGCGTGGCACCGCTGCCGTGGCTGTAGACGCGCTTGCGCGGCTGCACGAAGGCCACCGCATCGCGCACGATGGCGCGTGCGATGCCCGCCAGCGTCGCCAGGTGCGTGAGCTGGAAATGCGCGGTGAGCGGCGTGGGCTGGTCGCGCACGTACAGCAGCACGTGCTCGGGCTTCACGCGCACCTGGCGAAAGCGCGTCGTGCCCGAGGCACTCAGGCGCTGGCCGAAGCCGCGCCAGTCGTCGACACGTTCGACACCCGCGGCTTCCGCGGGCACGAGGGCGATCACGCGGTCGCTGCTGCCGTCGTCGTTCAGGCGCTGCGCCGCGACCGAGATCCAGTCGGCGTAGAGCGTGCCGGTGCTGTAGAACTTGTCGCCGTCGAGGCGCCATGTGTCGGCGCCCTGCGCGTCGCGCGTGAGCGTGGTCTGCAGGGCGCCGAGTGCGCCTTCGCCGAGTTCGGTGGTGGCGTTGCCGAAGATCACGCCGTCGGCCGCCAGGCGCATCCAGGGGCCGTGCAGCGTGGGGTCGATCTCGGCGAACAGGCGCTCGATGAAACCGAAGTGCGCGCGAAGGATCTGCGGCAGGTTGGAGTCGGCCTCGCCGAGTTCGATCAGCAGGTCGTACAGCTGCTCGACCGATGCACCGAGACCGCCGTGCACGAGCGGTACGCGCAGTGCGCCGAAGCGCGCGGCCTTGAGCCAGGCCACCGGCGCGTAGGCCAGTTCGCGGTCGTTCTCGCGCTGCGCCGCGTGCTCGGCGATGCGTGCGAAGACGGGGCGGAAGCGCTCGGCGAGTTGCTGGGAAGAGGGTGCGAGCGTGGAAGGGCAGGCGGGGGCCGTGGGCGCGGCGGGGCGCGTCGGCGTGTCGTGGATGGATGCCATGGAGAGCCGGGCGGCCCCGAGGGCGCGCCGGAAAAAGAGCGATACAGGCGTGGGACTGTGCCCGCGCCATGCCGTCGCTGGGAAATACGCTTTTCGTGTTTTCTTATGCGCGGCGGGCGGGCTGCGCCGTCGCGTCAGAACTCGCCCTTGAGCCCCACGCGCACGCCCACCGATCCGTTCGACCCGCTGACCCCGGCGGAGAGCGCCAGCGGCATGTCCGTCGCGAGGCGGTGCACGACGCTGGCACCCATCGCGGAGTGGCCCTTGTAGTTCGCCAGCTGCGCGGCCCAGCTGGTCTTGCCCGGTGCGGACGGCATCGGCGCGTCGCCCATCGCCATCGCCGCGGCCACGCCCTTGGCCGCGAAGCTGCGCGCCTCCGACACCGCGGCCGCCGTCAGCTGCTGCGCCTGCTGCAGGTTGACCGCGTCGGTGGGCAGCACGCCGGGAGCCACGTTGGCGATGCTGCGCGTCTGGCCGGTGGCGGCGTTGCCCACCGACACCGAGTTGTCGCGCGTGGCCACCGAGCCCTGGCCGAGGGCGACCGAGTTCGATCCCGCGGCCAGCGTGTTGGCGCCCAGTGCCACCGTGTTGTTGCCCGTGGCGACGGCGTCGTTGCCGACGGCGGTCGTCGGATCGGCCAGCGCCTTCGCGCCCGCGCCGATCGCCACCGAGCCCGCGTAGCGCGCCTGCGCCCCGTTGCCGATCGCCGTGGTGTTGTCGCCGTTAGCGATGGCGTTGGTGCCCAGCGCCGTGGCGCCCGTGCCCGTGGCCTGCGTGCCGGTGCCGCAGGTCACATTGCCGCCGCTGAAGCTGCACAGGCCGTTGGACAGCGCCTGGTTCATGACGCCCTGCAAGGCGGCGATCTGCTGCATCGTGAAGGTGTTGGCCGTGGTCAGCGCGCCTTGCTGCACCTGCTGCAGCTGGCCGACGTTGGCGGCATCGGTGGCGGCGACGCCCGCGCGCACGTTGCTCAGCGTGGTGCCGGCGCCGCCGTTGGCATTCAGCGCGACCTGGGCGCCGCCCGCGCCGTACTGCACGGAGTTGTTCGCCACGCCCAGTGCGGTGTTGGCCGTGCCTTGCGCAGCGACGGCGGTGGCCTTGGCATCCGTGGCGCTGGCCTGCGCACCTTGCGCCGCGCCGAGGGCCGTGTTGGCGGTGGCCTGGGCCGTGGCTGCGGCCGTGGTTGCGGTGTTGGCCGTGCCCTGGGCGGCCGCCGCTGCGGCCTGCGCGGTGGCGACGCCCGCCTGCGCGGTTTGCGCGGCGTCCCTGGCGAGGACGGCCGTGCCATTGGCCGCGGAGGCCGCGGCCTGTGCGGTGTCCGCGGCCTGCCGCACGGTGTACAGCTGGCCGCCGTTGACGGCATCGGTGCTGGTGGCGTTCACCGCGCCGGCGCTCACGTTGACCAGGCCACGCGTCTGTCCCGCGCTGCCGAAAGACACGGTGTTGGCCGATGTGGCGACCGAGTTCGCGCCGATGGCCACGCCGCCGTTCGCACCGTTCGCGACCCGGCTGCCCGAGCCGATCGCCACGCCGCCCGCGGCCAGTGCTGCGGCGCCCGAGGCTGTGTCGCTCGCGCCGCCGATGGCCGTGCTGCCGTTGCCGGAGGCCTGGGCGCCTTGTTGGGTGCCCAAAGCGCTGCCGATAGCGACCGCGGCGTTGCCCGATGCCTGTGCGCCGCTGCCGCCCGATGGGCCGTTGTTGCCGCAACAACCGTTGCTGCCTGTGGCTCCCGCGCCGAGTGCGATGGCCCCGCCCGCCGATGCCACGGCGCCACGTCCTCCAGCGCCGCCTATGCCGCCTGCTTCGCTCGATCCGCCGGTCCCTCCGCCGCCGACGGCCGTTGCGCCGCCGGCGGTGGCGCTGGCACCGGTGCCACCCGAGCCACCGGTTCCGCCAGAGGTCGCGGCCCCGCCATTGCCCCCCGCACCCAGTGCTGTCGCGCCGTCGAAGGCGGCCGAGGCTGCGGCGCCGCCGAGGCCGCCTGTTCCTGCCGAACTGCTCGTGCCTGCGCTGCCCGCATCGCCGTGCGTCAAGCCGGCCGCATGGACGCTGCCTGCGGCTAGCAAGGCCACGGCAGCTAGGTGCCGAAGGGCGCGGACGCGCGACGGTTGTCCATGGACACCGTGGATGTGGACGTGGATCGGCATGGACTCTTCCCCTGTGAAAGCAAACAAGACAAACGCGACGGAGTGTGTCTTTTTGCCCTCGAGGGAGCCATCACCGAAAACTGGTACGAGCCCTCGCCAGGGTGCTAGATCGCCTTGACTTCGAAGTACGCCTCGTCCGTGTCGCCCAAGTCGCGAAAGCCCGCCGTGCGCGCAGCGTCGTAGGCCTTGACCCAGCGCGCGGCCAGCGCGATCTCGCGCTTGGTGAGGTCGGTGTCGCTCGACTCGCTGGCGTTCTGGAAGGCGCGCATTGCCGGCAGCACGTCGGCGCCCAGTTGCTTTTCGAGTTCGCGCCGGAAGCGTTGCTCCGCGACCCTGACCGCATCGGCCGACGAATGGGGGTAGTCGATCAGCTTGGCGGAAAAGGCGTCACGCGGTTCGTCTTCGTTCTTTTCGAGCGTGGCCGCAGCGGCGGGCTCGTGGAAGTTGAAGAGGGGCGAGGGCGGCGTTGCCGGCCGGGGGAAGAAGAGTTCAGCTTGGGTCATGGTTCACCCACGCGTTGGACTGGGATGCGTTCTTCGGCATGTGGATTCCTTGAGAATACTGTTTAAATGTACAGTATTGAGTCCAGAATTCAAATGACAGGCGGCGCGCATCTGGCGCATGTAGCCCTCTGCTTTAATGGCGCCTTGCCGGGGGAGGGCCCGGGCTTGTGTCACAGAGGAAGGCGACGTGCAGATGGATTGGATGACCGTCCTGGGGACCGTCGGAGTGATCGTCCTTCAAGGGCTGTCGTTCTGGTTCCTCTACTGGCTCTGGAAGAAGCTTCGCACGCCCAAGGCGCCCCGGGCGGGCGCTGCGCCCCTTGCGATCAAGGGCGGCGCGGTGCCCGTCGTGGCCACCTTCACCGGCCTGCGCGGCCTGCCGTGGGTGGCGCTGGCGACCAACAGCCTGAACCCTGTCTTCCGTATCGAAAGCGAGCAACTGGTGTACCGCGTGCTGCGCCAGCGCGAGCGGCCTTGGGCGGACATCCGCCAGGTCGATGTGCGCGAGGCCTATGGCACCTTCAACCTGATCTTCGAGTTCCACGACGCGCGCCGGACCTTCGTGGCCAATGTGGGCACCGCGGCGCGCGGGGCGCAGGCGTTGGCGCTGCTGTCCGAGCGCGTGCCGCTCTCCGCCCGTGCGCGAGAGGCGTTGCGTCCAGCGGGCGCCAAGGCCGGCGTGTGACGGGGTCGCGCGGTGCATCGGCGCGGCCGGCGTCGATGACCTGTGCACTGCGAGGCATCGCTACTACCATCGCGTCCATGCGCCTCACCTTCCTCGCCAGCCTTCTTCTGATCGCCAGCGGCATGGCCCATGCCCAGCAGGTCTACCGGTGCGGCAACCAGTACAGCGGTGAGCCCTGCGGCGGCAGCGGCGGCCGCGTGGTCGACGTGTCGCCGCCGGTGCGCAACCTCGAGGCGGCTGGTGCGTCCCAGGTGTTTCTCTGCGTGAGCAACAGCGGCGGGCGTTTCTGGTCGCCGAATCATTGCCGTGAGCGAGGCGCACTGGTCGAGCGCATCGAACCGGTCCCGGCAGGGCTGACGTGGGAACAGCAGGTGGACATTGCGGACCGGCAAACCAGGCAAGGCTATGCCGTCCAGCAACAGGCCGCGCAACAACGCGGTGCGACGTCGCCGGGCGTGACGGGGGGCAGTGGCGACACGTCGCGCTGTGCGCACTTCAATGAGCGGGTGGCGTACTACGACCGTTTGGCGCGGCAGCCGCAGAGTGGCGCGACGCAATCCTGGATCGCCGAGCAGCGCAAGGAGGCCCGGGATCAGCAGTTCAGGGCACGGTGCTGAGGCCCGCGAAAAGCGGCTGCGCGTGAGGCCGTGAGGCCTGCACTCGCAGGGCCTCAACGGCCGGGTCCGAAATGATTCTGCGCAACGCACCGGCGCCCGCCGGATTGCACGGCATTGCAGGCGTTCTCGGCGGCAGCGTATTGCTGCTGGCGCGTCTGGCGTTCCGCGGCGATCTGGGCGGGTGTCACGCCGGGTTCGGTGGGGCAGTTGGCGGCGATCATGTCCAGCACCGTCTTCGTCATGAACATCACCGTTTCCTGGCTGGCGGTGATCGAGGCATTGGGTGCGACCTTCGTCGCGATGACCGACTGCTTCATGGCTTCGCAGGTCTGGCTGGAAAGGCGCGTTCCGGCAGGGCGGCTGGCCGCGTTGGCCGTGCCCGCCGACGACGAACCTCCACCCGCCGCCGTGCTGCCGCCCGACTCACCCGTCATCTGCCGCGCCGTCGTGGCCGCCAGCGGATGGTCGGGGAAGCGGCTCATCAATGTGCGCTGCACTTCGCGCGCGCGGGCGCGGTCGCCCTGTGCGTTCAATTCGTCGGCGCGTGCGAACAACTGACCAGGGTTCATCGTCTGCAGGCTGGTTCGGAATTGCTGTTCGGCCTGGGCCGCCTGCTCGCGTTTGCGCTGCTGTTCGGCTTCGGCCGCGAGCCGGTTCTTTTCTGCTTCGGCGCGTGCGGCGGCCTCGCGGTCGCGCGGCAGGTTGACGTCGATCCGGTTGCCCTCGGTGTCGATGCGCGCGCCTACCGACAGCACGCCCTTGTCGTAGCGGCCTTCCTCGGATAGCGACCCGTCGGCGCGGTACTCGCGGCCCTGCGCGGGCTTGCCGTCCACGCGCAGGCCTTCGAAGCGGGAGCCGTCGGCGCGCGTGAAAGTGCCCTGCACGGCGCCTGTGTCGGTCCAGCGGCCGACCAGGTGTTGATTTCCATCTAGAAGTGACCCAGTTGGCGGTGTGATTTCCATCTAAATCTGACCCACGTGATAACCCTAA
>NZ_JBWKYF010000041.1:0-58460 GCF_059423605.1 Variovorax sp. GW460-12-1-14-LB1 | reverse complement strand
GGCTTGGGGGTGGGGGTCGGGGCGCTCATCGCGCGGCATTTTGCCAGCGGCGCCAGTAATCGAGCGCCACCCGGAAGGTGCCCAGTTGCACCTGCACCGTCTCGGCTATGTCGCTGGCGTAGCCGCCGGCCATCGCGAAGGCCGTGGGGATGCGGCGCTGCCAGGTCCAGTCGAACACGCGGCGGTCGCGCGCCTCCAGCCCGTCGAAGCTCAGCTTGAGGCGGCCCAGCCGGTCGCGCTCGAAGGGGTCGGCGCCGGCCAGGTAGATCACGAGGCCGGGCGAGAAGCGGCGGTCGAGCTCGTCGAGCGCGTGCTCCAGCGCCGCCAGGTAGTCGGTGTCGCCGCAGCCGTCGGGCAGCTCCACGTCGAGGTCGCTCGCCTCCTTGCGGAACGGAAAGTTCTTCTGGCCGTGCACCGACAGCGTGAACACGCTCGGGTCGCCCTGGAAGATGCGGGCGGTGCCGTTGCCCTGGTGCACGTCGAGGTCGATCATGGCCACCCTGAGCAGCCGGCCGGCACGGGCCTGCTCGACCTGCATCAGCCGCGCAGCCACCGCCGCGTCGTTGAAGACGCAGAAGCCGCTGCCCTTGTCGGCGTAGGCGTGGTGCGTGCCGCCCGCCATGTTGGCCGCCACGCCGCCCGCGAAGGCAGCGCGGCAGGCGGCGATGGTGGCGCCGGTGGAGCGGCGCGAGCGCTCGACCATCGCCTCGCTCCACGGAAAGCCGATCTCGCGCATGGCCTGCGGGCTCACGCGGCCTTCGCTGACGGCGGCGATCCATTCGGGGGTGTGGGCCAGCGCCAGCTCGTCATCGGTGGCGCGCGGGGCCGGGTCCATCTCGACGGCCGGCAGCTGCTCCTGCAGGCGATCGCGCAGCATCGCGTAGCGCGACATGGGAAAGCGGTGGCCCGGCGGCAGGGGCAGGACGAACTGCCCGGAATAGAAAGCACGCATGGCCGCATTCTGGCCGCGCAGGCCGGATTTAGAAGGCCGCTTCTAAATTGCTGCAGAGCAGCAAAAACCACTTGATCGCTGCGTTCAGCTGCCTATACTTCAGGCCATGCTGCACCGCAACATGAACGACGAGGCGCAGCGCAACGTGAATCGACCACCCCATCATCCTTTCTGGAGATTTCAAATGGCCCTGACCGCTGACCAAATCCTCGCCGCTCAAAAAGCAAACCTCGAAACCCTGTTCGGCCTGACCACCAAGGCTTTCGAAGGCGTTGAAAAGCTGGTCGAACTGAACGTGACCGCTTCCAAGGCCGCCCTGACCGAAGCCCAGAGCACCGTCCAGGCCGCCCTGAGCGTCAAGGACGCCCAAGAGCTGCTGACGCTGCAAGCCAGCCTGTTCCAGCCCCTGGCTGAAAAGACCGCTGCCTACAGCCGTCACCTGTACGACATCGCCCAAGGCACGAACGCCGAATTCTCGAAGGCTTTCGAAGCCAAGGCCGCTGAAGCCCAGCAAGCCTTCGTCGGCCTCGTCGACAGCGCCTCGAAGAACGCCCCCGCCGGTTCGGAAACCGCCGTCGCCGTGCTGAAGAGCGCCGTGGCTGCCGCCAACAACGCTTTCGAATCGGTCCAGAAGGCCGTCAAGCAAGCGTCGGACGTCGCCGAAGCCAACTTCAACGCCGTGTCGACCCAAGCCGTCGCCGCAGCCAAGACGGCCACCGCTTCGCGCAAGCGCTAAGCACCGACCACCACCAGTTGTCTCCTTGGGTCCTCACGGATCCAATTCAGGGCCTCGTCTCACGACGAGGCCTTTTTTTTCGTCCGGCGGCCGTCTTCGATAATGCGGGTCTCATTTCAGGAGACTCTCAATGCAGATCGACGGCAAAGTTTTTATCGTGACCGGTGGCGCTTCGGGCCTCGGCGAAGGCACGGCGCGCATGCTGGCCGCCAACGGCGCCAAGGTGGTGATCGCCGACATGCAGGCTGACAAGGGCGAAGCCGTTGCGAAGGAAATCGGCGGCGTGTTCGTCAAGTGCGACGTGAGCCAGGAAGCCGACGGCCAGGCCGTGGTGGCTGCCGCCGTCAAGCTCGGCAAGCTGATGGGCCTGGTCAACTGCGCCGGCATCGCACCGGCCGAGAAGACCGTGGGCAAGAACGGCCCGCACGCGCTGGCCGTGTTCAGCAAGACCGTCACGGTCAACCTGATCGGCAGCTTCAACATGATCCGCCTGGCGGCCGACGCCATGGGCAAGAACGAGCCCGAAGCCACCGGCGAACGCGGCGTGCTGATCTCGACCGCCTCGGTCGCCGCCTACGACGGCCAGATCGGCCAGGCCGCCTACAGCGCCTCGAAGGGCGGCGTGGTCGGCATGACCCTGCCCATCGCCCGCGACCTCGCGCGCAGCGGCATCCGCAACATGACCATCGCCCCCGGCATCTTCGGCACGCCCATGCTGTTCGGCATGCCGCAGGAAGTGCAGGACGCGCTGGCCGCCAGCGTGCCCTTCCCGTCGCGCCTGGGCACGCCCGAGGACTACGCCAAGCTGGCCAAGCACATCATCGAGAACGACATGCTCAACGGCGAGGTGATTCGTCTGGACGGAGCGATTCGATTGGCCCCTCGCTGATCTCGGACGCCGGCGGCTTCGTGCTGCCGGTGCGGTCCAGGCGCTCGTAGTTCGCGATCACCTGGGCCCCGAGCAGCACCAGCATGGCGGCGATTTCCAGGCTCAGCAGCACCACGATGGCCGTGGTGAGCGAGCCGTAGACGATGTTCACCTGCGACAGCGTCGAGAAATACCAGATCAGCACGCGCCGTGTGGCCTCCCACAAGAGCGCAGCGGTCACGCCGCCCAGCAGCGCATGCCGCAATGACATGCGCCCGGCCGGCATCACGAGGTAGAGCGAGGTCAGCATGAAGATCTCGCCGCCCAGCCCCAGCAGGTACAGCAGCAGGCCCGAAATGCCCGACAGCGACCAGCTGCGCCCCAGCAGGTCGACGCTTTCCTGCCCCACCAGCTGCAGCGCCCCCGACACCAGCGTGACCAGCAGCAGCCCCGCGCACAGGCTCAGGATGTAGAGGTACGGCATCGCCACCGACACGAGAAAGTGGCGCTTGTGATCGTCCTTGCGGTGGTGAAAGATCACCGCCATCGCGCTTTCGAGCACGCTGAACGCCAGCGAACTGAAGAAGATCATCGTCACCAGCAGCACCGGCCCGAGCACCGAGCGGTGGTCCAGGAAACTCGACAGCTCGGCCACGATCGCTTTCGACTGCCCCGGCAGCAGCCATTCGAGGTAGCGCCCGATGGTGCGCAGCAGCTCGGCCTGGTCGATCACGTGCGACAGCGCCATCACGCTCACGATCAAGAGCGGCACGATCGACAGCAGCGCGTAGTACGCCACCGCCCCCGCCAGCAGCAGGCCCTGGTTGGCGCGAAAGTCCTTGAGCGCGCCCCAGACGAAGCGCAGCGGATGGCGCAGCAGCGGCGCGGCGTGTTGCAAAGGCAGTGGCGTCTTCATGCGTGATGTGGATTTGCGGCGGGGTTCAGTATGCCGCCCGTGCGCTTGCGTATGATTTGCCGCTCCCCGCAGCCATGACCATCCCCGCTTCATTCATCCAGGAACTCATCGCGCGCGCCGATGTGGTCGAAATCGTCGGCCGCTACGTCCAGCTCAAGAAGGCCGGCGCCAATTTCATGGGGCTGTGCCCCTTCCACGGCGAGAAGTCGCCCTCGTTCTCGGTCAGCCCGACCAAGCAGTTCTATCACTGCTTCGGTTGCGGCGTGCACGGCAACGCCATCGGCTTCCTCATGGAACATGCAGGCATGGGCTTCGTCGAGGCGGTGCACGACCTGGCCGGCCAGTACGGCCTGCAGGTGCCCGAGGACGACGTCTCGCCGGCCGAGCGCGCCCGCGCCGCCAGCCAGCGCCAGAAGCAGGCCACGCTGACCGACGTGCTCGAGAAGGCCGGCGACGCCTACCGCAAGGCGCTGCGCCAGGCGCCCGGCGCCATCGACTACCTCAAGGGCCGCGGCGTGTCGGGCGAGATCGCCAAGCAGTTCGGCATCGGCTACGCGCCGGCCGGCTGGCGCGCACTGGCCAGCGTGTTCCCCGACTACGACGACCCGCTGCTCGCCGAAAGCGGGCTGGTGATCGTCAACAACGAGGAGGGCAAGCTCAGCGACGAGGAGGCCAAGCGCTACGACCGCTTCCGCGACCGCGTGATGTTCCCGATCCGCAACGTCAAGGGCGAGTGCATCGGCTTCGGCGGGCGCGTGCTCGGCGACGAAAAGCCCAAGTACCTGAACTCGCCCGAGACGCCCGTCTTCAGCAAGGGCCGCGAGCTCTACGGCCTGTACGAGGCGCGCGCCGCCTTTCGCGACCGCGGCTACGCGCTCGTCACCGAGGGCTACATGGACGTGGTGGCGCTGGCCCAGCTCGGCTTTCCGAACGCGGTGGCCACGCTGGGCACGGCCTGCACCACCGAGCATGTGCAAAAGCTCTTCCGCTTCACCGAATCGGTGGTGTTCAGCTTCGACGGCGACGCCGCCGGCCGCCGCGCCGCGCGCAAGGCGCTCGACGGCGCCCTGCCCTACGCCACCGACACGCGCAGCATCAAGTTCCTGTTCCTGCCGGCCGAGCACGACCCCGACAGCTACATCCGCGCGCACGGCGCCGAGGCCTTCGCGGGCTTCGTGGCCGAGGCCACGCCGCTGTCGCGCTTCATGCTCGAGGCCGCCCGCGAGGGCTGCGACCTGAGCTCCGCCGAAGGCCGCGCCCACATGACGAGCAATGTGCGTCCACTCTGGAGTGCCATGCCCGACGGCGCCCTCAAGCGGCAGCTGCTCGGCGAGATCGCCACGCTGGTCCAGCTCGACGCCGCGGCGCTGTCCGACCTGTGGGCCACCGCCGCGCCCGGCCCGCGCAAGGGCGGCGGCGGCAACAGCCAGCCATCCCAGGCGCCGCAGCGCCACAGCGAGCCCGACAGCTACGGCAACGATCCGGGCGACTACTACCCGGACCTGCCGCCGGCGCAGGACTACGAGCCCCCGCGCTACGAAAGCGAGAGCAAACCCAAGTTCCAGCCGCGCAAGTTCACCAAGGGCAAGCGCTGGGGCGGCAAGTTCGAGGAGCCCATCGAGCCGCTGCGCGGACGCGGCAAGCCGCCGAGCCGGCCCGACGTGGCGGTGCGGCTGGTGCTGTCGAACATGGCGCAGTGGGAGGCGCTGTCGCACGAGCTGCACGTGATGCTGTGCGACCTGCCGGGCGAGCACGGCGCCCTCTTCACCTGGCTGGACAGCCAGCTGCACGAGCACGGCGTGCAACCCTGGGCGGCGCTGCGCGAAGGCCTGCGCGGGCTCGATTTCGCGCCGCTGGCCGAGCGCCTCATGAGCGTTTCCGAGGCCGGGCCGGTGCCCGAGGGCGAGGAAGAACAGCACCTGGCCGAGGCCGCCAAGGAGCTGGGGAGCGTGCTCGACTTCATGCTCGACGACCGGCTCAAGGCCCAGCAGAGCGAGGCCATCGCTTCGGTTGGAAAAGACCCGAAAGCCCTGGAGCGCTACAAGGCGCTGGAAGCGCGGCGGCTCGAATTGCGCGACCGCATTCGCGCGTCGGGGACAGATACTGCTTGAAATTTGCGCAACAGGCTATAATGTAGGGCTTCGCAACTGGCGAAATTAGGCAAGAGCGACAGCAGCACCTCCGGGCCGACCCCTAGCGCAACGCACTCCAACGGTAAATTCCGGCGGAAAGGGTCAATAACCGCAAGGACTGCACACCAAATGTTCGCCCGACATCTTGCCTGGTGAGGAATTAATTCCTCGTTTCCCAATTGTTTTGTCCGTGCCTGTGCACGGGCATGGTGGTGCTGTCCGCGTGACAGCGCGCCTGTGATCCCGCTTGTCTTTTCTTGTCGTAACGAGGTCGTATGCCCAGTTCAAAGAAGCCTGCTCCTTCACTTGCCAAAAGCGCCAAGAGCGCTGCCACCAAGCCCGCAGCAGAGAAACCGCTGAAAGCCGGTGCCAAACCGGCAACCAAGACGGCTGCCGCCGCGTCCAAAACGGCAGCCGCAACGAAAGTGAAAACCGTGCCCACGAAATCGACCTCTCTCGACGACCCCAAAAAAGCCGCGGCCACTGCCACGGCTGCCCCCGCCGCCAAGAAAGTTGGCCGTCCGCCCAAGGCCGCCGGCGCTGCCGCCGCGCCCGCCACCGGTGCCAAGCGCGGGCGCAAGCCCAAGGCCGCCAAGGAAGCCGGCGAGAGCGACATCGACCTGTCGGACATCGAGGAAGACCTGGCCGGTGACGAGCCCGCGGCCGTCGCGACCACCGAAGAGAAGGTCAAGCCGCTGCGCATGAAGATCAGCAAGGCGAAGGAACGCGCCTTGATGAAGGAGTTCGGCCTCGACGAGACCGTGCTCTCCGAAGAAGACCTGGCCAAGCGCCGCTCGCGCCTGAAGACCCTGATCACGCTGGGCAAGACCCGCGGCTACCTCACGCACGGCGAAATCTCCGACCACCTGCCCGACAAGCTGGTCGACGCCGAGACCATGGAAGTCGTGGTCACCATGCTCAACGACATGGGCGTGGCGGTGTACGAGCAGACGCCCGACGCCGAGACCCTGCTGCTGAACAACACCGCGCCCACCGCCACCACGGTGGAAGAAGCCGAGGAAGAAGCCGAAGCGGCTCTGTCCACGGTGGACAGCGAATTCGGCCGCACGACCGACCCGGTCCGCATGTACATGCGCGAAATGGGCACGGTCGAGCTGCTGACGCGCGAAGGCGAAATCGAAATCGCCAAGCGCATCGAAGGCGGTCTGATGGCCATGATGGAAGCCATCTCGGCCTCCCCCGCCACCATCGCCGCGATCCTCGAAATGGCCGCGACCATCCGTGAAGGCAAGGTCGTCATCTCCACCATCGTGGACGGCTTCTCGAACCCGAACGAGGCCGACGACTACGTGGCCGAAGAAGACTTCGACGAATTCGACGAAGAAGACGACGACGACGGCAAGGGCGGCTCCAAGGCCCTGACCAAGAAGCTCGAAGAACTCAAGAACGAAGCCCTCTCGCGCTTCGACCGCATCGCCGAGATGTTCGAGAAGATCCACAAGATCTACGAGAAGGAAGGCTACGGCACGCCCGCGTACACCAAGGCCCAGCAGGCCGTGTCCGACGAGCTGATGACCATCCGCTTCACGGCCAAGACCATCGAGAAGCTGTGCGACCTGGTGCGCACGCAGGTGGACGACGTGCGCAAGAAGGAACGCGAACTGCGCCGCATCATCGTGGACAAGTGCGGCTTCCCGCAGGACGAGTTCATCCGCGACTTCAGCGGCTTCGACAAGAACGGCAACCGCATCGCCTCCAACCTGCTGAACCTCAAGTGGGTCGAGAAGCAGGCCGCGGCCGGCAAGCCCTGGAGCGCCGTGCTCGCGCGCAACATCCCGCCGGTGCAGGAACTGCAGCAGAAGCTCACCGACATCCAGTCGCGCGTGGTGGTGCCGCTGACCGAGCTCAAGGACATCAACAAGCGCATGAACGAGGGCGAATCGTCCTCGCGCGATGCCAAGAAGGAAATGATCGAGGCCAACCTGCGCCTCGTGATCTCCATCGCCAAGAAGTACACCAACCGCGGCCTGCAGTTCTTGGACCTGATCCAGGAAGGCAACATCGGCCTGATGAAGGCGGTCGACAAGTTCGAATACCGTCGCGGCTACAAGTTCTCGACCTACGCGACGTGGTGGATCCGCCAGGCCATCACCCGCTCGATCGCCGACCAGGCGCGCACCATCCGCATCCCGGTGCACATGATCGAGACGATCAACAAGATGAACCGCATCTCGCGCCAGCACTTGCAAGAGTTCGGCTTCGAGCCCGACGCCGGCATCCTGGCGGCCAAGATGGAGATCCCGGAAGACAAGATCCGCAAGATCATGAAGATCGCGAAGGAGCCGATCTCGATGGAAACCCCCATCGGCGACGACGACGATTCGCATCTGGGCGACTTCATCGAGGACAGCAGCAACACGGCCCCCATCGAGGCCGCGATGCAAGCCGGCCTGCGCGACGTGGTCAAGGACATCCTCGACTCCCTCACGCCGCGCGAAGCCAAGGTGCTGCGCATGCGCTTCGGCATCGAGATGTCCACCGACCACACGCTGGAAGAAGTCGGCAAGCAGTTCGACGTGACCCGCGAACGCATCCGCCAGATCGAAGCCAAGGCGCTGCGCAAGCTGAAGCACCCGTCGCGTTCCGACAAGCTGCGCAGCTTCATCGACACCCTGTAATCCAGGTTCGCTGAAGCCCAAGCGCCCGCCTTGCCCCTCACCCGGGCGGCGGGCGTTCTCGTTTTTCCACCGACACACGACAAGTACAACGGAGCCGCCTTTCCATGAATCCCGACGCAGACAAACTCTGGCAGGCCCCGCGCTGGGCGCTTGCCGTGCTGCTCGCCGTGCTGGGCATGCTCGGGCCCTTCTCCATCGACACCTACATCCCGGCTTTCTCGGGCATCGCGAAATCGATCGGCGCGACGCCGGCCGAGATGCAGCAGACGCTGTCGGCCTACCTGTTCGGCTTCGCCTTCATGAACCTGTTCCACGGCGCGCTGTCGGACAGCTTCGGCCGCCGGCCCGTGGTGCTGTGGGGGCTGGCCGTGTTCACGCTGGCCTCGCTGGGCTGCGCGCTGTCGCAGAACATCACGCAGCTGGTGCTGTTCCGCGGCCTGCAGGGCCTGTCGACCGGCGCCGGCATCGTGGTGTCGCGCGCCGTGATCCGCGACATGTTCCCGCCGGCCGAGGCGCAGCGGGTGATGAGCCAGGTCACGATCTACTTCGGCGTCGCGCCGGCCATCGCACCCATCGTGGGCGGCTTCCTGTTCGTGCACGCGGGCTGGCACTCGATCTTCTGGTTCCTCGTGGCCGTGGGCGTGGTGCTGTTCGTCGCCAACTACAAGCTGCTGCCCGAGACGCTGCACAAGGACCACCGCCAGCCCTTCCAGGTGCGCCACCTGATGCGCGGCTACCGCGACCTGTGCTCCGACCCGCGCTTTCTCTTGCTGGCCTTCGCGAGCGGCGTGCCGTTCAACGGCATGTTCCTCTACGTGCTGGCCGCGCCCGCGTTCCTGGGCGACCACCTGGCGCTGCAACCGCAGCAGTTCTTCTGGTTCTTCCTGCTGACCATCGGCGGCATCATGCTCGGCGCGCGCGCCAGCGGCCGCATGGCCGGCAAGGTGGCGCCCAAGCGGCAGATCCGCGACGGCTTCCTGATCATGATGGTCACCTCGGTGGTCAACGTGGTGGCCAACATCTTCTTCCAGGCGCATGTGGCCTGGGCCGTGTGGCCGCTGGCGGTGTTCGCCTTCGGCTGGGCGCTGATGGTGCCGGTGGTCACGCTGCTGGTGCTCGACCTGCACCCCGAGCGCCGCGGCATGGCCTCGTCGCTGCAGGCCGTGATCGGCTCCACCGCCAACGGCGTCGTGGCCGGCGCGGTGGCGCCGCTGGTGATGCACTCCACGCTGGCACTGGCCCTCACCTCCGCGCTGATGCTCACGATCGGGCTGGTCGCCTGGGTCTGGCTGCATCACCGCTGGCCCGACATCGGGCGTCGGGTGGCGCACGAAGAAGCCTGAGGGGGACGGGGGATGCGATTCGCCGCACTGTGGACTTATCTGCGCGCCTGGCTCCCGGGCCCTTCCAACGTCAACGCGCGCGAGCGCCTGCGCGCCGTGGGCGGCGCAGGCATCGGGCTGCTGATCACCGGCCTGCTGTGCCGCTGGCTGGCCGTGCCGCTGGAGCATGCGGTGTGGCTGGTCGCGCCGATGGGCGCCACCGCCGTGCTCGTGTTCGCCGTGCCCGCCAGTCCGCTGGCGCAGCCCTGGTCGGTGATCGGCGGCAACACGCTGTCGACGCTGGTGGGCATCGCCTGCGCCAGCTGGATTCCCGACACCGCCGTGGCCGCCGCCGTGGCCGTGGCGCTGGCCATCGGCCTGATGTTCTTCACGCGCTGCCTGCACCCGCCCGGCGGCGCGGCGGCGCTGCTGGCGGTGCTCACGCACACCACCGATTTTTCGGCGGCGCTGTTCCCGGTGCTCGTGAACTCGCTGCTGCTGGTGCTGGCCGGCGTGGCCTACAACACGCTCACGGGGCGGCGCTATCCGCACGTGCAAGTGGCGCGCCCGCCCTCGCCCGACGCACGCTTCAGCCAGGCCGACATCGACGCCGTGCTGGCGCGCTACAATCAGGTGCTCGACATCAGCCGCGACGACCTCGAATCGCTCATTCAACAGACCGAGCTCGAGTCATACAAGCGCCGCTTGGGCACGCTGCACTGCGCCGACATCATGTCGCGCACGCCGATCTCGGTGGAGTTCGGCACGCCGCTGCAGGAAGCCTGGACGCTGATGCACCAGCACCGCATCAAGGCATTGCCGGTGACCGACCGCACGCGCCGCGTGGTCGGCATCGTCACGCAGGCCGACTTCTTCCGGCAGCTCGACCTGCAGCACCACGACGGCATCGCCGGCCGGCTGCGCGACCTGATCCGCGCCACGCGCACGGTGATGTCGAACAAGCCCGAGGTGGTCGGCCAGATCATGACGCGCCAGGTGCGCGTGGCCAGCGCCGACCGGCCGGTGGTCGAGCTGGTGCCGCTGTTCTCCGAAGGCGGACACCACCACATCCCGATCATCGATGAAGAGAAGCGGCTGACGGGGATGATCACGCAGTCGGATTTCGTGCGGGCGCTGTACCGCGCAGTGAGCCCGGCGTAGGGCCCGCACCTCGCCTTCCCCCTCTGCCGAAGGGGAAGGCGCAAGACTTCACTCCAGCACCACGTTCGCCTTCTTCACCAGCGCCGCATAGCGCGCGGCCTCGCTGCGGAAGTAGCTCGCCGCCTGCTCGGGCGACGTGGGCTTGACGATGTTGCCCTGCTTGTCCATCGCCTCGCGCACCTCGGGCGCGGCAAAGGCGGCCACGATGGCCTCGTGCACGCGCTTGACGTCGGCCGGCTGCATCTTCGGCGGGCCGATCACCGCGAACCAGCCTTCGACCGCGTAGTTCGGCAGCCCCTGCTCCGCGATCGTCGCAATCTCGGGCGCGGCCGGCGAACGCGCCGGGCCGCACAGGCCGATGGCGCGCAGCGCGCCGCTCTTCAGGTGCGGCTGCACCGCCGGCAACGCGACCACGCCCATCTCGACCTGCCCCGCGATCATGTCGGTCACCATCGGCCCGGTGCCCTTGTACGGAATGTGCCGCGCCTTCACGCCGGCCTCGTCCATGAACATCTCGCCCGCGAGGTGGATGATGGTGCCGTTGCCCGACGAGGCGTAGTTGTAGCCCTCGGGTTTCGCGCGCAGCAACGCCACCAGCTCCTTCACGTTCTTGGCCGGCAGCTTCGGGTTCACGGCCAGCACCAGTGGCGTCGCGCCCACCACGCTGATGGGCGTGATGTCGGCGATGGCGTCGAAGGGCATCTTCTTGAACACGCTCGGGTTGATCACGTGGTTGTTCGACACCATGCCGAGCGTGAACCCGTCGGGCGGCGCCTTGATCACGGCCGAGGTGCCGGTGATGCCGCCGGCGCCCGGCAGGTTCTCGATCACCACCGGCTGGCCCAGCGCCTTGCCGAGCGCGACCGAGGCGGCGCGCGCGATGGCGTCCACGCCCGAGCCCGCGCTGATCGGCAGGATGAAGCGCACGGGCTTGTCGCCGCCCTGCGCGAACACCGGGCGGGCGGCCGACAGCACGACCGCCGACGCCCCCAGGCCGAGCAGCGCGCGGCGGTTGAATGAAGAAGAGGAAAACGGAATCGGGCTCATGGGTCTTGTCTCTCTTTGTCTTTGTCGGTGCTTGAAGGATCAGGCCACGGCCGCTTCGGCATGCAGCGCCTCGACCTGCTCGTGCGCGTAGCCCAGCTCGGCCAGCAGCGCACGCGTGTGCTCGCCCAGCGTCGGCGGATGCAGGCGCACGCCCAGCCGCTCGCCGCCGAGCGTGATCGGGAACAGCGTGGTCTGCGCCATCTCGCCGGCCCGCTCGCCGTCGGGCAGCCGGATGTCGGCGAGGCCGCCGGTGGCCTGCAGGTGCGGATCGGCATACAGGTCTTCGGGCCGCGTGATCGGCGCGAACGGCAGGCCGCGCGCTTCGAAGATCGCCGACAGCTCGGCGGCCGAACGGTCGGCCAGGCGCGTGCGCAACGCGGCCAGCAAGGTCGGGCGCAGGCGCACGCGGTCGTTGTTGGTCTGCAGCGTGGCGTCGGCCTTCAGGTCGTCGAAACCCAGCGCATCGCAGAAGGTCTTCCACTGCGCGTCGCTCACGGCCGCCAGGAAGATCTGCTCGCCGTCCTTCACGGTGAACACGTCGTACAGCGCCCAGGCCGAGATGCGCTCGGGCATCGGCGCGGCCGCCTGCCCCGTGATCGCGTACTGCAGCATGTGCTGGCCGACCAGGAACACGTTGTTCTCGAACAGCGCCGACTGCACCTCCTGCCCCTGGCCGGTTTCGGCGCGCTGCATCAGCGCGGCGATGGCGCCGATGGCGCCGAACATGCCGCCCATGATGTCGTTCACGCTCGTTCCCGCGCGCAGCGGATCGCCGGGGCGCCCCGTCATGTAGGCCAGGCCGCCCATCATCTGCACCACCTCGTCGAGCGCGGTGCGATGCTCGTACGGGCCGGGCAGGAAGCCCGTGTGGTTCACGTACACGAGGCGCGGATTGAGCTTGCCCAGCGCGGCGTAGCCCAGCCCGTACTTGTCCATCGTGCCGGGGCGGAAGTTCTGCGCCACCACGTCGGCCGTGGCGCACAGGCGCAGCGCGGCCTCGAGCCCCTGCGGATGGCGCAGGTCGAGCGCGATGCTCTTCTTGTTGCGGTTGAACATCGGGAAGAAGCCCGCCCCCGCGCCCAGCAGGTGCCGCGTGCGATCGCCGTCGATGGGCTCGACCTTGATGACTTCCGCGCCCAGGTCGGCCAGCACCATGCCGCAGGTCGGCCCCATGACCATGTGCGTGAACTCGACCACGCGGATGCCCGCGAGCGGCAGGCGTTTGGCTCCGGTGCTCATGCGGCTACGCCTTCCGCCGGTGCAAAGGTCTTCGGAAAGCCCGCGCGCCACACCGTGCCCTGCAGCGTCTCGCCGTCGAGCCAGCCGGCCACGCGTTTCCTCAGATCGAGCAGCTTCGGCAGATCAACGCCGGTGGCGACGCCCATGCTCTCCAGCATGAAGACCAAGTCTTCGGTGTCGACATTGCCGCTCGCGCCCGGCGCATGCGGACAGCCGCCGATGCCGGCCAGACAGGCGTCGAAGCGCGTGATGCCGACCTCCAATGCCGCATACGCATTCGCGAGCCCCAGCCCGCGCGTGTCGTGGAAATGGCCGCACCACAGGCGGTCGCCCGCGATGCGCAGTGCGCGCTCGAACAGGCTGCGCACCATGGCCGGATCGGCGTAGCCCACCGTGTCGGCCAGGCTCACGCGGTCGGCGCCGGCATCGAGCAGCGCCTGCATCAGGCGCAGCACCTCGTCGGGGTCGACATGGCCCTGCAGCGTGCAGCCGAAGGCCGTGCCCACGCCGCCGTCGATCAGCGTCTTCGAGCCCGCCGCGTCGCGCGCCGCGCGGATGCGGCCGACCTCGGCCACCACCTCGTCCGGCGTCTTGCGCAGGTTGGCCAGGCTGTGCGCGTGGCTGGCCGACAGCGGCACCATCATCAGGTCGGCCTCGCCCGCGATGGCGCGCTCGGCGCCCTTCAGGTTGGGCACCAGCACCGAGGCAAAGAGCCCCGGCAGCGTCTTCGCAAAAGCCAGCAGCTCGGCCGTGTCGGCCAGCTGCGGCAGCAGGTGCGCCGGCACGAACGAGCCGACTTCGATCTCGCGCTGGCCGGCCGCGTGCGCGTCGCGAATCCATTCGAGCTTGTGCGCCGTGGGCAGCACGCGGGCAATGCTTTGCAGGCCGTCGCGCAGGCCCACTTCGCGGACGACCGCGCGCGGCGGCAGGAAGGCGTGAATCAAGAGCGTGTCTCCGTCGTGAGGGAATGACGCCGATCGTAGAAGTTCCGATTCAGTCCTGAAGGTATATTTTGGAAGCCGTTTGCTTCCCGATTGGAACTTCATGAGAGACCTCGACCTGACCACCCTGCGCTTGTTCGTCGCCGTCTGCGACAGCCGCAGCATCGCGCGCGCGGGCGAGCAGGCCAACATCGTCGGCTCGGCCATCAGCAAGCGCCTGGCCCAGCTCGAAGACACGGTCGGCACGCCGCTGCTGCTGCGCAAGCGCCGCGGCGTCGTGCCCACGCCGGCCGGCGAAACGCTGCTCGAACACGCGCGCGCCATGCTCGGCAGCGCCACCCGCATCGAGCGCGACATGGCCGCCTACGCGGGCGGCGCGCGCGGGCATGTGCGCATCCTGGCGTCGGCCTCGGTCATGGCCGAGTCGTTGGCCGAGGACGTCGCCGGCTTCCTGCAGGACCCGGCGCACCGCAACATCCGCGTCGACATGGAAGAACGCGTGAGCCCCGAGATCGTGCGCGGCATCCGCGAGGGCATCGCGTCCATCGGCCTGTGCTGGGACGCGGCCGACCTCGACGGGCTGGAGCGGCGCGACTACCGCTCGGACCACCTGGCCATCGTGGCCCACCCGTCACACCCCGTGGCCCGCCACGACGCGGTGCGCTTCGAGCAGGTGCTCGACCACGAATTCGTCGGCATGCCCGCGCTCAGCGCCGTGCAGCTGATGCTCGCGCGCGAGGCGGCCGTGGCCGGCAAGCCGCTCGTGTACCGCGTGCTGGTGTCCAACTTCGATGCGGCGCTGCGCGTGGTGCGCGCCGGGCTGGCCATCAGCGTGGTGCCGGCGGAGGTCGCCCGGCCCTTCACCGAGGCCTTCGGACTGCGGCTGATGCCGCTCACGGACGACTGGGCGCGCCGGCGCTTCGCGATCTGCTTTCGCAGCGAGGCGGCGCTGTCGCCCTCGGCGCAGCTGCTGGTCGCGCACCTCGAGCGGTGCGCCACGGACCGCGCGGAAGCCGCCTGATTCGTCCGATAACCGAAACGATCCATTGTGCTGGCGGTGGTTTTTGTTTCGTTTCGCGCAACCTAACATTCGGTCTGTTCACGCTGTCACCCTCAACCTCATCGACCGAAAGACACCGCCATGTTCCGCAGAACCCTCGTTGCCGCCGCCGCCCTGTCCGCCGCATTCGCCCTGGCCCCGTTCGCCGCCCAGGCGGCCCAGCCGCTGAAGATCGACGTCTACAACCCCGGCACGAAGTCGATGTTCCCCGTGTCGTCGGTGCTCGTCGCCGGCGCCACCGACGCCGTGCTGGTCGACGCCCAGTTCCAGCGCAACGACGCGCAGGCGCTGGTGCAGAAGATCAAGGACAGCGGCAAGAAGCTGACCACGGTCTACATCAGCCACAGCGACCCCGACTACTACTTCGGCCTGGACGTGATCCGCGCCGCCTTCCCCGACGCGAAGATCGTCGCCACGCCGCAGACCGTGGCCGCCATCCAGGCCTCCAAGGACGGCAAGCTCGCGCACTGGGGCCCGATCCTCAAGGACAACGCGCCCCAGGCGCTGGTCGTGCCCGAGCCGCTGGCCGGCGACAGCCTCGTGCTCGAAGGCAAGAAGATCCAGGTCGTCGGCCTCGACGGCCCCTCGCCCGCGCGCACGTTCGCGTGGATTCCCTCGCTGAAGGCGGTGGTCGGCGGCATTCCGGTGTCGGCCAACATCCACGTCTGGGCGGCCGACACGCAGACGGTGCAGTCGCGCCGCGACTGGCTCAAAACCCTCGACCGCATCGCCGCGCTGCACCCCAAGACCGTGGTGCCCGGCCACTACCTGCCGAACGCCGACGGCTCGGCGCCCTACACCGTGGCCTCGGTGAAGTTCACGCGCGACTACCTGAAGGCCTTCGAGACCGAAGCCACCAAGGCCAAGGACTCGGCCGCGCTGATCGCCGCCATGAAGCAGCGCTACCCGAAGCTCGAGGACGCCTCGTCGCTTGAGCTGAGCGCCAAGGTCATCAAGGGAGAAATGAAGTGGCCCCAGTAACCAGCAACAGCAACAGCGACGCCGCCACCCTGCACTGCATCTTCGATCCGCTGTGCGGCTGGTGCTACGCCGCCGCGCCGCTGGTCGAGGCTGCGCGCACCGTGCCGGGCCTGCGCGTCGAGCTCCACGCCGGCGGCATGATGACCGGCGCCAACCGCCGCCCCATCACGCCGCAGTGGCGCGACTACGTGATCCCGCACGACAGGCGCATCGCCGAACTCACGGGCCAGCCCTTCGGCGAGGCCTACTTCGAAGGCCTGCTGCGCGACACCGGCGCGGTGATGGACTCCGAGCCGCCGATCACCGCCATCCTCGCCGCCGAATCGCTGCGCGCAGGCGGCGGGCTGGACATGGCGCACCGCGTGCAGCAGGCCCACTATGTCGAGGGCCGACGCATCGCGGAGGCCGGCGTGCTCGCCGAACTGGCGGCCGAACTCGGCTTCGACGCCGACGCCTTCGCCGCGGCCTTCGCGCAGCACACGGGCGACGCCACCGCACGGCACATCGCCGCGAGCCGCGACCTGCTGCAGCGCGCGGGCGGCCAGGGCTTTCCGACCTTCGTGCTCGCGCAGGCCGACGGCAGCGCGGGGCGCATCGACATCGGGCCGTGGCTGGGGCGCGCGGACGACTGGAAGGCGCAGCTCGGCACCTTCGTCGCACCGGCGCCGTCTGCAACTGCGCCCGAAGCCTGCGGCCCCGACGGCTGCGCGATCTAGCCGCATCGCCGGTCTGGGCCGGCGATGGCCCCGTTCACCACAGAACGGGGCCGATTCGGGTATGCCGCCATCAAATGAGAACTATTCTCGACAATAATTCTCCTGCGATTCGCGCGCCACACCCCAGCCCATGTCCGCCCAACTCTCCTCCAGCCCGCTGCTGAAAGCCTTCCAGGACAGCTACCAGGAACTGGTGCGCTTCATCGCGCGCCGCACCGGCAGCCCGCACGAGGCGCGGGAGCTGGCGCACGACACCTGGGTCCGGCTGGCCGAACGTGCGCAAGCGCGGGACGACACCCCCGCCGACCCCGCCCCGCCCGAGGCCGCCGTGCGCGCCTACGTCTACACCGTGGCCGAGAACCTCGCCATCGACCACCTGCGCCGCCGCCAGCGCAGCGCGGAGCGCTTCAGCCCCGCCCCCGTCGACCTCGACACCGGGCTGACGACGGGACACGACCACCACAGCACACGGGACGTGGCCGACGGCGTCGCCCACCGGCAGGCACTCGACGCGGTGGATGCCGCGTTGCGGGCCCTGCCGCCGCGCAGCCGCGACATCTTCCTGGCCGACCGGCTCGACGGCGCCTGCCATGCCGAGCTGGCGCGCCGCCATGGCGTGTCGATCAAGACCGTGGAGCGCGAGGTGATGCGGGCGCTCGACAGCGTCGAGGCCGCGCTGCACCGCTGGCGCGGCGACGTGGCACCGGCGCGCGCCGGGCGGCGCCGCGCGCTGTCGGCCCTGCTCGGCGTGGGCAGCCTCAGCGTCGGCAGTGCCGCGCTCTGGCAGGCCTGGCGCCAGTGGATGCCCGGCTACAGCGCCACCCTGGCGACCGCCATCGGCCGCATCCAGGGGCAGGCGCTGCCCGACGGCAGCCGCCTCACGCTCGACGCCGCGAGCCGCGCCGAGGTCCAGTACTTCACCACGCGCCGCACCGTGCGGCTGCTGGCCGGCAGCGCCTTCTTCGACGTGGCGCGCGACGAAGCCCGTCCCTTCATCGTCAGCGCCCTGGGCCACGAGATCACGGTGCTGGGCACGCGCTTCGAGGTCGCGCTGCAGGACGGCGGCGTGCGCGTCGCGGTGGAATCGGGCCAGGTGCGAGTGCGCAGCGCAAGCGGCGACGCGCGCGTGCTCGGCGCGGGCGACCGCGCCTTCATCGACACGGCGCTGCAGCTGTCCGCCGCCCAACCGGCCGCGAACGCCGCCGTGGCCCCGTGGCGCGATGGCTGGCTCGACTTTCATCACCAGCCGCTCGGCGAGGTGGTGGAGCGCCTGGCGCGCTACAGCCCGCGCCCCCTGCGCGTGGCGCCCGAGGCCGCGCAGCTCCCGGTGTTCGGGCGCGTGCGCATTGCCGAAGCGGGCACCTGGCTGCGCCTGCTGCCCAACAGCCTGCCGGTGCGGGTGCGCGAAGACGACGGGGCGGAACGCGCCCTGGTCATCGAACGCCGCCTGATCTCCTGACGCCGGCATCCGCCCACTTGCCTTGTCTTTCTTGCGATCTGCATGAGGGATTGCGCTCGCTCGGTCGTATCAGTCCATGGAGCCCGGAACAACCGCCCCGCGGATGTCCCGGAATTTTCATGACCCCGACCTGAACCGAGAGAACCGCATGCCCTCCCGCCACCTTCTTCTCCCCGCCGGCCGGCGCCACCTGATCGCGGCGGCCGTGCTGTGCCTGGTCGCTCAAGCCAGCCAGACCACCTGGGCTCAGAGCGCGACACCGCCCGCCGCCGGCGCAGCCATCACCTTCTCGATCCCCGCCCAGCCGCTGGACCAGGCGCTGAACCAGCTTGCGCGCCAGGCCGGCGTGCAGCTGCTGGCGGCGCCGGGTCTGCTGCAGGGATTGCAGGGCCGCCCGGTCCAGGCCAGCCTCAGCGTGCAGGCCGCCGCCGCGCAACTGCTCCAGGGCAGCGGGCTGGCCGGCCGCGTGGCGGGCAGCACGCTGGTGATCGAGAAAGCGCCAAGCGCCGCAGGCGCCACCCTGCCGGCCGTGACCGTGAGCGCCACCGCCGAACTCGAAACCAGCCTGGGCCCGGTGCCGGGCTATGTCGCCCGGCGCAGCCAGAGCGCCACCAAGACCGACACGCCGATCCTCGAAGTGCCGCAGTCGATCTCCGTCATCGGCCGCGAAGAACTCGAGGCGCGCGGCGTGCAGACCGTGATGGAAGCCGTGCGCTACGCCCCCGGCGTGGTTGCCGGCAACTGGGGCTACGACGCACGCGGCATCGACTGGCTGCTGCTGCGCGGCTTCGACGCCACCGCGGGCAACGCCATGTACCGCGACGGCCTGCTGCTGCCCGCCTACTCGCTGACCGAGCCCTACGGCGTCGAGCGCGTCGAGGTGCTGCGCGGCCCGTCGTCGGTGATGTTCGGTCTGGGCGATGCAGGCGGCATCGTCAACCGCGTCAGCAAGATGCCGAGCAGCACGCCCACGCGCGAGATCGAAGTGCAGTACGGCAGCTTCCAGCGCAAGCAGCTGGCCGTGGACCTGGGCGGCGCCCTGAGCGACACGCTGAGCTACCGCCTCGTGGGCGTCGAGCTGGACAGCAACAGCCAGCAGCGCTATCCCAACGGCGCCCCCGCCGAAGTGAAGCGCAGCTACCTCGCGCCCTCGCTGCGCTGGCAGCCGTCGGCCGCCACCTCGTTCACCCTGCTCGGCGAGTTCCTGAAAAGCGATGCCAGCGACGACACCTTCAACGTGACCGACGCGAAGGGGCGCGACACCGGGCTCATCCAGGGCGAACCGAACTACAGCCGGATCAAGCAGCAGCAATCGTCGCTCGGCTACCTGTTCGAACACCACATCAACGACGACTGGACGGTGCGCCAGAACACGCGCTACTTCAGCTTCGACACCGACAAGCACCACGTGGTCGTCAACCTCGCACCCGACGGCTACACGCTGCGGCGCACCGCGCGCTTCGCCCCCGAGTGGGTCAACCAATGGACCGCCGACACGCAGCTGCAGGGCCGCGTGCGCACCGGCGACGTCGAGCACACGCTGCTGTTCGGCGTCGACTGGTCGCGCGTCCGGTACACGGCCAAGCAGTTCTCGGGGCCGGCGCCGAGCCTGGACCTGCGCTTTCCCGTCAACGGCCTGCCGGTGGCGGAACCGTTCCGGCCCGACAGCAACTTCACGCAGACCACCGAGCAGCTCGGCGTGTACGCACAGGACCAGATCAAGTTCAGCCCCCACTGGCTGCTCACGCTCGGCGGCCGGCAGGACCACGTCAGGTCCGCCACCTACGACCGGCTGAAAGGCGAGCGCACGACACAGACCGACGACAGGTTCAGCGGCCGTGCGGCCCTGAGCTACCTCGTCGGCAACGGCTGGGCACCGTACCTCAGCTACGCCGAATCCTTCATGCCGACCAGCGGCGTCGACCTGAACAGCACGCCGTTCCGGCCGAGCCGTGGCAAGCAGGTGGAGGCCGGCGTCAAGTTCCAGCCCGAGGGCACGCGCGCGCTGTTCACCGCGGCCGTGTTCGACCTGCGCAAATCCAACGTGGTGACCTACGACCAGAACACCTTCGAGGCGCGCCAGATCGGCCGCATCCGCTCGCGCGGGCTCGAACTCGAAGCCAAGGCCGAGCTGGCGCGCGACCTGAACCTCACGGCCTCCTACACCTGGCTCGACACCAAGGTGCGCGAGAGCGCCAACGAGACCGAGCGCGGCAAGACACCGATCCAAGTGCCCCGCAACACGGCCTCGCTCTGGCTCGACTACACGATGGGCAACGGCTTCGGCTTCGGCGGCGGCGTGCGCTACATCGGCAAGCGCTGGAACGACGTGGGCAACACCTCGTCCGAAGGCGGCGTCGCGCTGCTCGACGCGACGGTGCACTACAAGCGCGGGCCCTGGCGCTTCGCCTTGAGCGCCACGAACCTGGCCAACCGCCAGTACGCCGCATCGCGCGCGTACAGCAAGTACTACCCCGGCAGCGACCGCGCGGTGGTCGCGAGCGCGAAGTACCAGTTCTGAGGCCGGCGCCTAGGCGACCTTCTCCAGGAACACCAGCCGGATCGGCGCGTCCAGCAGTTCGTCGAATCGTCTTTCGAAGGCCTGGAAATACGGCGTGGCGAAGTGCGCGTCCAGCGCGGGCTGGTCCTGGAACGACTCGCGCATGTAGAAGCTGCCGGGCTCGTCGCGCAGTTCGAACAAGGTGTAGTCGAGGCAGCCGGGCTCTTGCCGTGTGGGCGCCACCAGCGCGCTCAGGGCGTCGCGCAGCGCCTCGCGCTGGCCGGTCTTGGCCTTCAGGACGGCGATGCTGATGAGGGGCGTGGTGCTCATGGGTCGGTGCGTTGTGAAGTTCGGATGCCTGCAGTCTGCGGCGCCCCTCGCACATGAAAAAGCCCCCTCGCCCCGAAACTCCTTCAACCGCTCCTTGAAGATCGCGACCGCTTCAAGCGAGCGCTACCGGCTGCACTGGAAGCTCGCCGCCTGCGACGCATCCCCACTCACATAACGCGGCCACAGCGGCCACTCGCACAGCGGACGCGCGCGGGTCGTCTTGAATGGCGGCTGCACTTCCTGTTCAAGCAATTGCAGCCCGGCCGGCGCACGCCCGCGCTCGACCCAGTCGGCCAGCGCGCCGAGCATGTCGACGTTGGCCGGTGCGCCGCTGCCCACATGGTCGACACCGGGCGCGGTGTACAGGCGCATGAAGCGGTCCACGTTCTCGCGGCCCATGCGTGCCACCACCGACTCGTAATAGCGGATGCCCGCGAACGGGCTCTGCGCGTAGTCGGCCATGTGCTCCAGCACCAGCAGCTTGCCGCCGCGCGCATGGAAGGCGCTGAGGTCGGGGTTGGTCGAGTCCATGAGCTGCGACACGGTGGCGATGCGCGCGGCGAAGTCTTCGGCGCGGTAGTTGCGCACGTCGAGCGACGGATTGCGCGCGTAGAAATACTGCAGCGCCCCGCTGCCGTAGAACCACGCGATGCCGTTGCTCGGCTGCGGCGGCACGGTCGGTGCGGCGGTGCCGGTCCACCAGGCGTTCCAGCCGCCCATCGAGGCGAAGGCCGGCGTGCCTTCGCCGCCGATGCCCCAGCCCGGGTACTCGGTGACGCCATGCGCCAGCGGCACGGGCGAGCGCCACGGCGTGCGCAGCGTGCGCACCGCCTGCACCTGCGCGTCGTTGAGGCAGTTGTCGCCGCTCGTGCCCGCTGCGCAGCGCAAAGTGGTCGGATCAAAGCGCTGCAGGCAGGCCACCGGGTTCGACACGATGCGGTCGGCCACGCCGTCCGTCGCGTCGCACGACGCGAGCACCGCGTTGTGCACCAGCTGCACCTGCGCGGGCCGCAGCCAGCCTTCGCCGAAGGTGGCGATGCCGTTGCGCGTGCCCGCATGCTGCAGCCCGGTCCAGTTGATCACCGGCACGCGGCTGAAGATGCCGTCGAAGTCCTGCGGATAGCGCTGCGCCATCGTGAGCGCTTCGCGCCCGCCTTCGGAGCTGCCCATGAAGTAGAGCTTCTGCGGTGCGTGGCCATAGGCGCGCTGCGTCAGCGCCACCGCCACGTCGCGCACCTTCTTGTACGAGGCATGCGCGAAGTTCACGAGCGCCTCGTCGTTGAGCGCAAAGGCCTGCGGCGGCTGGCCCTGCACGTTCTGGTGACCGGAGTCGGTGCCGTAGGTCACGTAGCCCTGCGCGAGCGGCGTGGGCTGGTCGAAGCGGCCCGCCGGCACCAACGAAAGGCCGGTGATCAGCACGCCGTTGAAACCTCCGCCGCCGTACTGCACGCTGCGCCCGTTCCACGCAAGCGGCAGGTTGACCTGGAACAGGATCGGCGGCGCGCTCGCGTCGACCGGTGCGATGCGCCCGAGCACCTTGCAGTACGCAGGCATCGCCGGCGTGATGCGCGAGGCGGGGCTGGGGCCGCGCTCGGCCACGGCCAGTGCAGACGCCGGCACGAGCGCTGCCGAGTCGATCGTCGCCGCACCGCTGGGCAGGCCGATGGCAATGGCCGCCACGGGCGCGGTGAGCGCCGCACAAGCCTGGGCCGGATCGGCGCCAAGGCCGAGGCGCATGGGGCCGGTCGGGGCCGTGCCGCATGCGGCGAGCAAGGCGGCGGTCGCCAGCATGGCGCCCCCGCTGAACACTGTCTGGGGGATCGCCATCTGTCTGTCTCCTGGTTGTTTTGTGTGATCGGCCGCCGCTACCGCGCCACGCCCAGCAACCGGTCGAGCACTTCCGGCTGCGCACGCAGCGCCGCGGCCGTGTCGGCATGCACGATGGTCCCGTGGTCGAGCACCACGGCCTGGTCGGAGATCGCGAGGATCGCCTGCGGGTGCTGCTCCACGATGATCGCGGCCAGCCCTTCGTCACGCGTGATGCGACGGATGGCGCGCAGCAGCTCTTCCACGATGATCGGCGCCAGGCCTTCGAGCGGCTCGTCAAGCAGCAGCAGCTTCGGGTTGAGCACCAGCGCGCGGCCCACGGCCAGCATCTGCTGCTCGCCGCCCGACAACTGCGTGCCCAGGTTGGTCTTGCGCTCGGCCAGGCGCGGGAACATCTCGTACACGCGCTGCGGGTTCCACTGGCCGGGCCGCTCCACCGCCGTCAGGTTCTCGTGCACCGTGAGCGACTTGAAGATGTTGCGCTCCTGCGGCACCCAGCCGATGCCGGCCGCCGCGCGCTGGTGCGGCTGCAGCTTGTGCAGCGCCGCCTGCCCACCGAGCGCGATGGTGCCGCCGTGCTGGCGCGTGGCGCCGGCCAGCGTGTTGATGAGCGTGGTCTTGCCCGTGCCGTTGCGGCCCAGCAGCGCGAGCGTCTGGCCCTCGCCGAGCGTGAAGGCCACGTCGTGCAGCACCACGGCCTCGCCGTAACCGGCGCTCAGGTTCTCGATGCGCAGCAGCTCAGACATGGGCATGTTCTCCGTGGCCCAGGTAGACCTCTTTGACTTTCGGGTCGTTGGCGATCGTCTCGGGGTCGCCTTCGGTCAGCAGCGCGCCGTTGACCAGCACCGTCATGCGGTCGGCGAAGCTGAACACCAGGTCCATGTCGTGCTCGATGAGCAGCACCGACACGTCGGCCGGCAGCGCGGCCACGGTCTGCAGCAGCTCTTCGCGCTCGCCGGCGGGCACGCCCGCCACGGGCTCGTCGAGCAGCAGCACGCGCGGCTCGCAGGCCAGCGCAATGGCGATCTCCAGCAGACGGCGCTTGCCGTAGGCCATGAATTTGGTCTGCTGCTGCGCAACGTCGGCGAGGTGGAACTGCTCCAGCAGTTGCCCTGCCCGCTCGGCGATGCGCTTGTCCGCGCCCAGCGGGCGCCACCATTGCGCGCCGATGCCCTGGTGCTGCGACACCACGAGCGCCAGCGTTTCCAGCGGCGTCATCGAATCGAAGAGCTGATTGATCTGGAAGGTGCGCACCAGCCCGCGCGCCACGCGCTTGTGCGGCGCGAGCGTGGTGATATCTTCGCCGAGCAGCGAGATGCGGCCTTCGGTGGGCGTGAGCACGCCCGTCAGCAGGTTGATCAGCGTGGTCTTGCCGGCGCCGTTCGGGCCGATGAGCGCATGGCGTGCGCCGCGTTTCAGTTCCATCGTGACGTTGTTCGTGGCGGTGATGCCGCCGAAGCGCATCACGAGGCCTTGCGTCGAGAGCACGGTGTCGGTCATGCCGCACCGCCCTTCTTCTTCGCGGTGCCGAACCAGGTCCACGGCTTGAGCAACCGGTCGCGTCCCACGAGCACCAGCAGCACGAGGATGAGGCCGATCCAGAACATCCAGTACTGCGGCGTCACCGACGACAGCCAGGTCTGCAGCAGCTTGAAGACGATGGCACCCGCCACGCCGCCGTACAGCCAGCCCACGCCGCCGATGACCAGCATCAACAGCACGTCGGCCGAGCGGTCGAAGGCCAGCACGTCGAGCGAGGCGAAGCCGGTGGTCTGCGCCAGCAGCGCGCCCGCGGCGCCCGCGATGCCGGCGGCCACGGTGTAGACCACGGCGAGGCGCGACACCACCGGGATGCCGATGGCCATGGCGCGCAGCCGGTTGTCGCGGATGGCCTTGAGCGTGGCGCCGAAGGGCGAATGCACGATACGGCGCATCACGAGGAACAGCACGAGCATCACGGCCAGCGAGTACCAGGCGGCGGTGCGGCCATACAGGTCGAACTCGAAGAGGCCGAGCACCGGCCCCATGACCACGCCCTGCAGGCCGTCGGCGCCGCCGGTGAGCCAGTCGAGCTTGTTGGCCAGTTCGAGCAGCAGCAGCGCGGTGCCCAGTGTGACCATGAGCCGCGTGAGGTCGCTGCCGCGCAGGATGGTCACGCTGGCCACGAGGCCCAGCACGGCCGACAGCACGGTGGCGAACACGAGGCCGACGGTCGGGTCGGGCATGACGAGCTTGGCGAACAGCGCGGCGGCGTACGCGCCGAAGCCGAAGAAGGCCGCGTGGCCGAGCGACACGATGCCGGTGTAGCCGAGGATCAGGTCGAGCGACATCGCGAACAGCGCGACGATGGCGATCTCGTTGACCAGCAGCGAATGCGAGGGCATGGCCAGCGGCAGCGCGAAGGCCACGGCCCAGACCACGAACTCCCAGGGGCGCCAGCGCGCGGTGCGCAGCAGGGCCGATTCATAGGCAGGCGCGCTCATCTCAGCGACCTCCCTTGCGCGTGAACAGGCCTTGCGGCCGCCACATGAGGATCAGGATCATGAGCAGGTAGACGGTGAAGGCGCCCATCTTCGGAATGAAGTACTTGCCGGCCACGTCGGCAATGCCGAGCAGCAGCGCGGCGGCGAGCGGCCCGGTGATCGACGAGGTGCCGCCGACCGAGACGACGATGAGGAAATAGATCATGTACTTGAGCGGGAAGGTCGGATCGAGCCCGAGGATTTCCGCGCCCAGCGCGCCGCCCAGCCCGGCCAGGCCCGAGCCCACGGCGAAGGTCAGCAGGAACACGATGTTGACGTTGATGCCCAGGCCGGCCGCCACGCGCGGGTCGTCGACGGCGGCGCGCAGGCGGCTGCCGAAGCGCGTCTTCGAGAGGATGAGCTGCAGCACCACGGTGAGCACGGCGCACACGGCGATGATGAAGATGCGGTAGTGGCCCATGCCCAGCAGGAACGCGCCGTCGCCGAATTCGCTGCGCCCGCGCAGCCACTCGGGCAGCTGCAGGTTCTGCTGCGACGAGCCGACGAAGTAGTCGACGGCCGCCACGGCCATGAACGCCAGCCCGATGGAGAACAGCACCTGGTCCAAGTGCGGCTTGCCGTACATCGGCCGGTAGAGCGTGCGCTCCAGCAGCGCGCCGGCCAGCGCGACGACGATGAACGCGAGCGGCAGGCAGGCCAGGAACGGCACGCCGAACTTCTGCATCGCGAACACGGTGAGGTAGCCGCCCGCCATGGCGAAGGCACCGTGCGCGAGGTTGATGAAGTTCATCAGCCCGAGCGTCACGGCCAGCCCCACGGCGAGGACGAAGAGCAGCATGCCGTAGGCGATGCCGTCGAAAAGAATGGTCAGCATGTCGGTTGTCTGGGTCTGGTGCGGTCGTTCGGGATGCTGCTATTCGGGGTGCGTGCACAGGCCACCGGGTACTTCCCTCCGCGAATGTCCCCCGGGCTTCGCCCTCCTCCTTGATTTCGCTGCGGGAAGCACCCAGTGCCCTGCGCACGGGACGCGGCGCTGGTGTGCGGCCGATCAACAACCGCTCTGAACACGCTCACGTCGATGCGGTGCCTTGCGCAGCGAAATCAAGGAGGAGCCCGAAGGGCGGGGGACATTCGCGGAGCAAGGCACCCCGTCGGCGGGAGCGTCGCCCTGAACGGCAGCGCTCCCACCGGCGAAGCGAAATTACTTGGCCTTGCCCGGGTCCTTCACGCCCTTGAGCACGTCGAACTCGATGTTGTAGAGCTGCCCGTCCTTCTTTTCAACCTTGCGCAGGTACACGTCCTGCACGATGTCGCGCGTCTGCGCATCGATCAGCACCTGACCGCGCGGGCTCTCGAAGACCTGGCCCTTCATGGCGGCCAGCAGCGCTTCGCCGCCGCCCTGGCCCTTGGTGGTCTTGAGGGCTTCGTAGATCACGCGCATGCCGTCATAGCCGCCCACGGCCATGAAGTTGGGGCGCATCTTGGGGTTGGCTTTCTGGAAGGCCTCGACGAACTTCTTGTTCAGCGCCGAGGGGTGCGCAGCCGAGTAGTGGTGCGAGGTGACCACGCCCAGCGCGCCGTCGCCCATGTCGTTCAGCTGGTCGTCGTCGGTCACGTCGCCCGTGGCGATCATCTTGATGCCGGCCTTGTCCATGCCGCGCTCCAGGAACTGCTTCATCACCGCCGCGCCCGCGCCCGAGGGCACGAAGACGAACAGCGCGTCGGGCTTGGCGTCGCGCACCTTCTGCAGGAACGGCGCGAAGTCGGGGTTGCGCAGCGGCACGCGCAGCTTCTCGAGCACCTTGCCGCCGTTGAGCTGGAAGCGCTCGCTGAAGAACTTCTCGGCGTCGTTGCCGGGGCCGTAGTCGGTGACCAGCGTCACGACCGACTTCACGCCGTTCTTGGGCGCCCAGTCGCCCATCACCACCGACACCTGCGGCAGCGTGAAGCTGCTGCGCACGATGTAGGGCGAGGCTTCGGTGATGCTCGAAGTGGCGGCGGCCATCACGACCTGCGGCGTCTTCGACTGCGTGGCCAGCGGCGCGGCGGCCAGCGCGGCCGGCGTGATGCCGAAGCCGGCGATCACGTTGACCTTGTCGTTGACGATGAGCTCCTGCGCCAGGCGCTTGGTCACGTCGGGCAGGCCGGTGTCGTCCTTCACGATCAGCTCGACCTTCTTGCCGGCCACGGTGTCGCCGTTCTGTGCCATGTACAGGCGCGCGGCGGCCTCGATCTGGCGGCCGGTGGAGGCCGACTGCCCCGTCATCGGCAGGATCAGGCCGATCTTGAACTTGTTGTCCTGGGCGCTGGCCACAGGCAGCGACAGCGCGGTGGCGAGCGCAATCGCCGAAAGGCCGGCGGTCTGGATGAGATGGCGTCTTTGCATGGAATTTTTCCTTTGAGGGACGGAACGCGAAACCGGGCGTATTTTGAACAATTCGCAACAATTGACGGAGCAGGCAACCACCTACCCACCCGCCGCACGGGTCTTTGTTGCGCGATCAGTCGAATGGTTGCGCGATGATCGCGCAACCGATGTTTTCAACGGTCCGGGCGGTACGCGGAATCGAGCGTGAGCGTACCCACGGCGCGTGACACGCAGGCGCAGATGCGCGTGGTCGCCTGCTTCTCGTGCGGGCTCAGGAACACGTCGCGGTGGTCGACTTCGCCGTCCACGGCCAGCACGTCCATGGCGCACAGGCCGCACTCGCCGCGCTTGCAGTCCGACAGGGTCTGCACGCCGGCCGCATCGAGCGCGTCGAGCAGGGTGCAGTCGGCCGGCACGGTGATCGACAGGTCGTGGCGCGGAATGCGCACGGTGAAGGCCTGCGTGGCGAGGCGGCCGCTGCTGCCGAAGGTTTCGAAGCGCAGGTCGGCGAGCGGCCGGCCGGCCGCGGCCCAGGCGCGCTTGACGGCCTCGAGCATCGGCACCGGTCCGCAGGTGTAGAGCTGGCCGCCGGGCGGCAACGCGGCGATGGCAGCGTCGAAGTCGATGGGCGCGGCGCCTTCGTGCGCCTGCACGCCGGCCTCGCCCAGCGCGTCGCGCAGGGTGTCGAGGTAGCCGAACTCGCCCGCGTGGCGTGCGCCGTACAGCATGGACACCGGCACGCCGCGACGTCGGGCCAGCGCGCCCAGGCGCTGCGCCATCAGCACCAGCGGCGTGATGCCGATGCCGCCCGCCACCAGCAGGTAGCCGGGCGCCGCGAGGTCGAGCGGAAAGTGGTTCTGCGGCGCGCTCACCTGCAGCCGGTCGCCCTCGGCCAAGCGCCACATCGCACGCGAGCCGCCACGGCCGTCGTCCAGCCGCTTGACGGCGATGCGCCAGCAACTGCCGTCGCCCTCGCCCACCAGCGAGTAGGAGCGCGTCTGCACGCGGCCCTGCTCGGTCATCACCTGCACCTGCAGGTGGGCGCCGGGCTCATGCGCGGCAACGAAGTCGGTGTCGGGGCGCAGCGTGAACTCGCGCACGGTGGGCGTGACGTCGCGCAGCGCCACCACCTGCGCCTGCATCCATTGAAGATCGCTTTTCATCGGGGAACACCAGCGGGGAAAGAGAAGAAAAAAAGAAGTCGTCGATCAGCCGCGACGGCGGATCAGTTGCACGCCCGGCAGCGGACGTTGTTCGGCGCTCGGCGTGCCATGCAGCGCCTCGCGCAGGTTGCGCCGCGCGATGCGGCTGTGCTCGCGCATCAGCGCTTCGGCGCGCGAGCCCTCGCCGGACTCGATGGCGTCGAGCACCTGCAGGTGCTGGTCCTGCGCGATCACGAGCATGTCGCGCGCGGCCGGCGAATTGGCCTGCACGATGACGAAGCCCGAGGGCGAGGCGAACGGCAGGTTGACCACGCGCTCGAGCTGCTGCGCGATGACGGGGCTGCCGGCCATCTCGCACAGCAAGGCGTGGAATTTCTCGTTGTGCGTCACGTAGCGCGAGAAGGCCGCGTCGTCGAGCGCGGGCTCGCGCAGCAGCTCGTCGATGCGCGTGAGGCAGGCGCGCGCCTCGCGCAGCACCACGGGCGCCGCGCCGCGCTCGGCCGCCAGCCGCGCCACCAGGCCTTCGAGCGTGCCGCGCAGCTCGATGGCATCGGCCACGTCGCGTTCGGAAAAGGTGCGCACCGCATAGCCGCCGTTGGGCAGGGCTTCGAGCAGGCCTTCCTGTTCCAGCCGCATCAACGCGCTGCGCACCGGCGTGCGCGACACGCCGAGCTGTTCGGAGATGGCGACCTCGGCAATGCGCGCGCCGCCGGGCAGCTCGCCCGCCAGGATCATTTCGCGCAGCCGCAGCTGCGCCTTCACGGCCTGCGAGCTGCCGCTGTCGCCGGGCTCGGCGGGAGAGACGGTGGCGACCTTCATCACGCGGCCTGGCTCTCTGGGACGGGACGGATCGGGATCGCGGCGCGCGCGGGCCGTTCCTTCTCGATCATGCGGTCGATGAGGCGGCGCGCCCACATCGAGCCGGCGTCGATGTTGAGGTTGTAGAACTGGTGGTCGGGGTGCTCGTCGATGGCTTTCTGCTGCGCCTCGAGCACGATCTCGTCCTCGCGGAAGATGCCCGACACGCCCTCGCGCAGCTCGTGCGTGAGGCGCTGCTCGCCCAGGCAGTAGTTGCGCGCAAAGGCCCAGAAGTACAGGCAGGTCTTGTCGGTCTCGGGCGTGATGGTGTTGAGCACGTAGCCGTTGACGCCCTTGCTGCGGTCGCCGGCGTTGTCGTTCGACGGCACCGCGCCACTGCCCGCCTCGGCCACGCCGACGTCGATGTTCACGGTGCACGGGCCTTCGAAACGGATGATCTGCCAGCGGTCGACCTTGCCCGTGTAGCCGCGCGCGTGGCGGATCTGGTTGCCCCAGAACGGCGGCGCGTCGATGTTCTCCATCCAGCGCGTGACGGTGGCCGAGCGGTCGCCGTGCGTGGCCACGAAGGGCGCCTCGGCCACTTCGCGGTTGCCGATCGACGAGCCGTGCACGAAGGTCTCGTGCGTGAGGTCCATGAGGTTGTCGACCACGAGGCGGTAGTCGCAGTGGACGCGGATCATCTTGCCGTCGCCGGCCCAGGCCGGGTCGTCGTTCCAG
This sequence comes from Variovorax sp. GW460-12-1-14-LB1, assembly GCF_059423605.1. Classification (NCBI taxonomy): domain Bacteria; kingdom Pseudomonadati; phylum Pseudomonadota; class Betaproteobacteria; order Burkholderiales; family Comamonadaceae; genus Variovorax; species Variovorax sp. GW460-12-1-14-LB1. The sequence continues at coordinate 28,084 of NZ_JBWKYF010000041.1, read as the reverse complement.
TGCATGTCGGGCACCAGCGCCGGGTCGGCCTTGGCCGGATCGCCGGGCCAGATCCACACGAAGCGGTGCTTCTCGGCCACCGGAAAGTTGCGCACGCAGGCCGAAGGGTTGAGCGTTTCCTGGCTCGGCATGTGGGTGCAGCGACCCTGGCTGTTGTAGACCAGGCCGTGGTAGCCGCAGACCAGCTCGTCACCCTCGAGGCGGCCCAGCGACAGCGGCATCAGCCGGTGCCAGCAGGCGTCTTCGAGCGCGGCCACCTGGCCGTCGGTGCGGCGGAACAGCACCACTTTCTGGTTGCAGATGGTGCGTGGCAGCAGCGCGTGACGCACTTCGACGTCGTAGGCGGCGGCATACCAGGCGTTGAGCGGAAAGGCGGTCGTGGGCGTCTTCATGAATACGTAATGTATACATAACAGAAAGAAATTCCAGAGTTGAGCCCCTTATTCGAGGGTAAACACTGACGTCTACGTATACAAACAGGCTTTTCACGAAGGCGCTAGGATTCCGCTCGTTCACAGTCACGACGGAGTTCATTCCATGTCCCAGCATGCCGCCCTGCCCGCCCGCTACGACCACGTGGGCAGCTTCCTGCGCCCGCAATACCTGCTCGAAGCCCGCGAGCAGAAAGCCAAGGGCCAGATCACGCCCGAGCAACTGCGCGAGGTCGAAGACAAGGCCATCACCGAGATCGTCCGCTTCCAGGAAGACATCGGCCTGAAGAGCATCACCGACGGCGAGTTCCGCCGCACCTACTTCCACATCGACTTCCTCGACCAGCTCGGCGGCGTGAAGACCGACATCCCGGTCACCATCCGCCGCCCCGACGGCACCGAGGAACTGGCGCCGCCCGCGATGCGCGTGATCGACAAGGTGCGCCACGTGAAGGACATCCAGCTCGCCGACTTCCAGTACCTCAAGAGCCAGGTCTCGGCCGGCCGCACGCCGAAGGTGACCATCCCCTCGCCGACGATGCTGCACTTCCGCGGCGGTCGCGCCGGCATCAGCAAGGACGCGTACCCTGAGCTCGACCCCGTGTTCTACGACGACGTGGCCAAGGCCTATGGCGACGAGCTGCGCTCGCTGGCCGCGGCCGGCTGCACCTACGTGCAGATGGACGACACCAACCTCGCCTACCTGTGCGACGAGCACATGCGCGAAGCCGCCCGCAAGCGCGGGGACGACCCGAACGAGCTGCCGCACCGCTATGCAGCCTTCATCAACAAGGTGGTGGCGCAGAAGCCGCCGGGCATGCTGCTGGCCATGCACCTGTGCCGTGGCAACTTCAAGAGCACGCACGCCGCGGCCGGCAACTACGAGCCGGTGGCCGAGGCGCTGCTGAAGGAAATGGACCTGGACGCCTACTTCATGGAGTACGACGACGCCCGCTCGGGCGACTTCAAGCCGCTGCGCTACCTGCCCAAGGGCAAGACGGTGGTGCTCGGCCTCGTGACCACGAAGTTCGGCGAGATGGAAGACAAGGACGAGCTCAAGCGCCGCATCGAGGACGCCAGCAAGTACGCCTCGCTCGACCAGCTCGCGCTGTCGCCGCAGTGCGGCTTCTCGAGCACGGTGCACGGCAACAACATCGCCGTCGAAGCGCAGCGCAACAAGCTGCGGCTCGTGGTCGAGACGGCGCAGGAAGTCTGGGGCTCGACCTGACGCGCGCTTTCTGTTGAAGTCGGGGGCATGACGACGACGCAGATTTACTCCGGCCCCCTCAGCATGTTCGGCGCGAAGGTGCAGATCGCCGCGTACGAAAAAGGCATCACTTTCGAGCTCATCATGGCGCCGTTCACCACCGACGACGCCTACGAGCCCAAGCACCCCGAGGTGCTGCGCGTGAACCCGGTGAAGCAGCAAGTGCCGGTGCTGGTCGACCACGAGGTGGCGCTGTTCGACTCGACGCAGATCTTCGAGTACCTCGAAGATCAGTATCCCGCCTTCCCACTGTGGCCCAAAGGCGTTGCCGACCGGGCCCGCGCGCGACAGCTCGAGCAGAAGTCGGACGAGGTGTTCTTCCCCAACGTCATCAAACTCTTCGGCTTGCAGGACGCCATGCAAAGCGCGCCGGCCGTGGCCGCATGCGCCGCCTGCGCGCGCTTCTACGAAGAGATGGACGGCCTGCTCGCCACGCGCGAATACCTGGCCGGCCCTTACTCCTTCGCCGACATCGCCTTCTACATGGCGCATGTGTTCGCCGACCGCAAGGGCGCCGGCATGACCGACGCCACGCCGCGCCTCGTGGCCTGGCGCGAGCGCGTGGGCGCGCGGCACGCAGTGCGCACGGTGGTCGATCCGATGATGCGGTTCCTGGCTTCGCAAGGGCGCGGCGTGCCGGCCTTCCTGCAGCGCTGAGCGGGCACCGAGGCATCACCCGCCCATGCCGGACACCCTCTTCGACTGGCTGCCCTCCCCTTCGCAGCATTTTCTTGTCGTCACTTTCGCGTTGCTGGTCTATGTGCTGACCACGCGCACGCGCCGCGAGCAGCGCGCCCCCACCACCGCCATCGCGTGGGTCATGGGGCTGGTGCTCATGCCCTACGTGATCCTGCCGATGTACCTGCTGTTCGGCCAGCGCAAGCTGCGCCCGGCCGGCGCGCCCCGGCCGCCGCGTTCGCTGCCGCCGGGCCACTGGGCGGCCGACCTGATCGAGAGCTTCGGCCTGGCGCCGCCCGGGCGCTGCGCGATCCGCATGCACGCCGACGGCGAGGCCGCGCGCGAGGCGCTGTTCGAGGTGATCGACGGCGCGCGCCAGCGCCTGGACGTGTGCACCTTCATCATCGGCGACGACGCGCTCGGCCATGCCGTGCTGGCGCGGCTCGCGCAGCGCGCGCGCGAGGGCGTCAAGGTGCGCGTGCTGCTCGACGGCTTCGGCGCGCTCTCGCTGCCGCGCCATCACTTCGACCGGCTGCGCGCGGCCGGCGGCGAGGTGGCGGTGTTCCGCCCCTTCTTCAGCCTGCGCCGCATCGGGCCGCGCAACCTGCGCAACCACCGCAAGCTCACCATCGCCGACGACCGCTGGCTGTGGTCGGGCGGGCGCAACCTCGCGGGCGAGTACTTCTCCGGCAACGACAAGCACCCCGAAGCTTGGCACGACCTGTCCTTCGACCTGCAGGGGAGCGTGGCCGCCGCCGCCGCGCGCCAGTTCGACCACGACTGGAGCTCGGTGCGCGGGCGCAAGGCGCGCGCCATCACCGCCGCCGACGTGCCCGCGGGCCCCGGCTGCGCCATGGCCCAGTTCCTGCCGAGCGGCCCCGACCAGACCGAGGACACGGCGCATGCGCTGCTCATCGACGCCTGCTTTCGCGCCGAGCACCGCATCCTCGCGATCACGCCCTACTTCGTGCCCGGCGACGGCCTGCGCGACGCGCTGCGGCTCGCCGCGCGGCGCGGTGTGCAGGTGACCATCGCGATGCCCGCGCAGTCGAACCACCGGCTGGCCGACTTCGTGCGCGCACGCGCCATGCGCGACCTGGCGCGCGCGGGCGTGAGCTTTCGCATGCTGCCCTTCATGGCCCACGCCAAGGCCGTGGTGGTCGACGACGAACTGGCGATGTGCGGCTCGATCAACCTCGACCTGCGCAGCCTGCTGCTGAACCACGAGGCGGCGGTGGTGTTCTACGGCCACGACGACATCGAATGGCTGGCCGAATGGATCGAGACCACCGCCTCGGCCGGCGAGCCCTACCGCGCGCGGCGTCCGGGGCTGCTGCGCGACGTGGCCGAAGGGCTGCTGCTGACCGTCGCCTTCCAGCTGTAGGCGGGCGGTGCATCGCCTGAGATGCACGAATGCAACACAATTGCAACCAATTGAACAATCGCACTAGAATCGCCACCGGTTCCGGTGGATGACCGTTCTTCCGGAGCCCCCTGCATCGCGGGGCAGCCCGCTCCGGCCCGGCCTCATGGGGCCCACCGAAGCGCCATTCGTACCGCCGTTGTCGTGAGAAAGTGCCCAAATAACAGGCACCACTACAGCGGGGCCAGTTCCCTTCCTACGAGCCCAGAAATTAAGATAAAGGTTCACTGATTGTTGCGACATCGTGGGGAGGAATGAGCGGTCCGCCCGCCCTCCGCACTGAATGAGCAACCAGTAGTCCCCCGCACTTCAGAAGCATCGGCGCCCGTCAGGGCGTATCGCCTTCGGCGACCTCGATGCGATGCAGGAGCGTGACCGGCAAAGGCGGTCGCGGCGGGGTTTGAGCGCTGGGCGCCGGGCGACACCTTCGCACGGCCCCAAGCGATCCCCTTTGTTGTCGATCACTGCCGGATTCCCCTGAGCACGGGGAGAAAAATCGATGCCTTTCATTGATTCGCTGCTGGCGCTCGCGCGCCGGCTGGGCGCAGCCTTGCCTGTCGTTTTGGCCCTGCTGCTGCCGTTGTCCGCCGCCCCGACCTGGGCGGCCATGAACGAAGTCGGCCGCGCCACGCCGAGCGTGCACCGCCTGCGCTTCTTCATCGACCCGCAACTGGCGGCCGACATCGGCGCGCCCGAGGCCGGCCGCCGGCTCGCGCAGTACGTGGCCGACCTCAACACCGTGTTCCAGCGCGAGACCGTGCGCAGCTTCACCTTCGACCCCGCGAAAGACCTGCAGCTCGTCGCGCCCGGCGCGGCGCCGCCTTGCGGCTTCAACGGCGTGGCCGGCGGCGAGATCGTGCTGTGCGTCGGCCCCTCGAAGCGCGGCTACAGCCACGGCGGCCTGACCACCAGCACCACCTTCCCGCCCACCGGCGTGACCTGGAACCTGAACTGGACCGCCATCCACGACCCGCTGCGCCTGTCGCGCGCCAGCCGGCCGCGCCCGAGTCCACCGAGAAGGACTACCTCGGGCGCCAGCTCAAGACCCTGCTGCACGAGCTGGAGCACGTGTTCGGCGCCGGCTCCGGCGAGTACTACAACGCCATCGCCGTCGCCGACACCACCGAGACCGCGCCCGCCAGCGACCTCGCCCTCGTGAAGCACACCGACCGCTACTGGTGGACGCGCCAGCACTGGCGCCTCGACCCGCTGTTGGGCACCGTGTTCGAGCAGCGCTACGAACCGGCCGCCAACCGCGTCGCCACGCTCGGCCTGATCCGTTTCACCGAAGGCACCAAGGCGCAGATCAACACCGACTGGCGCGACTGGCCCAAGCTCGGCAGCTCGAAGTTCATGGCCGCGACCACCGCCACGCAGGTGCGCGTGACCGAACGCGAGAGCGGCGCCGCGCTGGCCGGCGCGCCCGTCTCGGTGTGGCGCGACCCGGGCGCCGGCAAGCCGCTGGAGCCGATCGCGCAGGGCACGACGAACGCCGAAGGCCGCTTCGTCTTCGACTGGCGCTGCGGCTTCAGCTGCTTTGCCGTCGGCAAGACCACGTTGCTCGTGAAGGCCCAGGCCCCGAGCCGCGCGCCGGGCGCGACCTGGTTCACCATCTTCGACGCCTTCGAGCAGAAGGCGGTGCAGGGGCAGGCGGCCTTCACCATCGACCTGCCGCTGGGCGTGCCCGACAGCCAGAAGCCGGCCGTGTCCCTGGCCGCGCCCGCGATGGCGACCGTGGGCCAGCCCGTGGCGCTCGCGCCCGTGGCGGTCGACAACGTCGGCGTCTTCGGCGTGAAGGTGATCGGCACCGACAGCCTGCCGATCTGCACCTTCACCGCCCCGCCCTACACCTGCCACTGGACGCCGACCGCGCCGGGCGTGCAGGTCGTCCGCGTGATCGCCATCGACGCGGCGGGCAATGCCGAGGTCGCGTCGGCGCAGGTGATCGTGCGCGCGCCCGCCGACACCACGGCACCGACCGTCACGCTGAACGTGCCGTCCATGGCCTCGTCGGCCGCCGGTCTGCCGGTGCGGCTGTCGGCCAGCGCGACCGACGATGTCGGCGTGGCCGAGCTGGCCTTCATCGTCGACGGCAAGACCGTCTGCGCGCCGCGCGCCGCGTCCTACGTCTGCAGCTGGACACCCGCGCGCGCGGGCCTGGCCAACATCGAGCTGCGCGCCACCGATGCGGCGGGCAATGTCGCCACCACCTCGGCCACCGCGCGCGTCGGCGCGGAACTGCGGCCCGAAGACCTGTAAGAGATCGCGCTCAACGCCGGTTCGTGAAGCTGGCGTTGCCCAGCCCGGTGCCGATGGTCAGCACGCCCCAGTGGCGCACGTCGCGCATGAAGGGCAGCTCGCTCAGGCCCTGCACCACCGCGTCGTTGTGCATGAGCACCAGCGTCGCGCCCGAGCCGATGATCGGCAGCCGCCGCCACAGCGCGGCCGGCAGGTGGAAGGCCCGGCTCTCCCAGTCGCCCGGCAGGTTCTGCGCGCCGCGCGCGATCGAGCCGTCGGAGCGGATCAGCCCCGGGCAGCCGATGCCGATGAAAGGCGCGAGCCGGATCTTGCGGCGCTCGGCGTAGATCACCATGTCCTCGAGCATGTCGGCGATGCGCTCGACCATGCGGCTGCGGTTCGGGCCGTCGTCGGCGTGGCGCCACTTCTCGCGCTTGACCACCTTGGCGCGCGAAAAGTCGGACGCCTTGCGGTGGCGCGTCTTCACGATGCCGCAGCGCACGTTCGTGCCGCCGATGTCCACGGCCAGGATGGCGTCGTGCCCCTTCAGCAGGGGCGGCGGCGTCAGGTGCGCCCAGCCGATCAGCCCGCCGTCGTCCACGTTGTGCGACAGCCGGCCCAGTTGCACGTGCACGCCCAGGTCTTCGAGCATCGCGCCCGCCTCCAGGATCGCGCGCTCGCCCACGTCGCTCTCGGGAAAGCCGCCGCCGACCACGATGCGCTGCACCTTGCGCCACGAGGGCTGGCGCACGAAGCGCTGGACCACGAAGGCGAGCTCTTGCGCGAACTCCTCGATGGCGCCATGCATCACGTCGCCGGCGGCCGTGGCGGTCTTTCCCTGCAGCGCGCGGTCGAGCTGCTTCTTGCTCAGGTCGCGCGAGTGCGCCGCGCCCAGCGGGTCGCGGCCGGTCTTGCGGCGCCGCTTGCGCCAGCGCTCGAGCAGTTCGCGAAACGCCGTCTGGCTGGCCTGGTCGCCGACGAAGCCGTCCTTGTCGCGCAGCTGCAGGCTGTAGCCGTCCACGCGCAAGCCGGGCAGCTCACGCAGGCCGTGGATGTCGGGACCGGGGGGCGCGTGCCTGGTTTTTTTCATGACGGCCACTATGGGCCGCTGCGCGGCCGTGGCGCATCGGCTTCGCGCACCACGGCGTGTAGGAGACGGACGGGTACGGCGGGCGCGGCGATGCCGATACACTGATCCGGATGCACCTGCCTCGCAGCTTCTGGCACCCCGCCCTGTGGCTTTTCGCGATGCTCTGGCTGGCCGCCGCCGCACCCCGCGCGCAGGCCGCCGACGAGACGCTGCGCGTCGGCTCCAAGCGCTTCACCGAGTCGTACATCCTGGCCGAGGTGCTGGCGCAGACCGCCGCGCCGCACACCGCCTCGCCACCCGTCGTGCGCCAGGGGCTGGGCAACACCGCCATCGTGTACGAGGCGCTGCGCTCGGGCGCCATCGACCTGTACGCCGAATACACCGGCACCATCGCACTCGAGATCCTCAAGGGCTCGCCCGCCGACACGCGCGAGGCCATGAACACCGCGCTCGCGCCGCTCGGGCTGGGCGTGGCGATTCCGCTGGGCTTCAACGACGGTTATGCGCTGGCCGTGCGCGCCGCCGACGCCGACAAGCTCGGGCTGCGCACGCTGAGCGACCTGGCCAAACACCCCGAGCTGCGCATCGGACTGTCGAACGAATTCATCGGCCGCGCCGACGGTTGGAAGGGCCTGGCCGCGCGCTACGGTTTCACGCAGACGCCGACCGGGCTCGACCACGGCCTGGCCTACGAGGCGATGACGGCCAAGCAGATCGACGCCATCGACATCTACACCACCGACGCCAAGATCGACCACCTCGGCCTGCGCGTGCTGGTGGACGACAAGCAGTACTTTCCGCGCTACGACGCGGTGGTGCTCTACAAGCTCGACCTGCCCGCGCGGCTGCCGAAGGCCTGGGCCGCGTTGCAGGCGCTCGAAGGCAAGATCGACGAGCACGCCATGATCGCGATGAACGCACGCGCCGAACTGCAGGGCGTGCGCTTCGACACCATCGCGCGCGACTTCCTCGCGGGCGCCACCAAGGACGGCAAGACGCCGCCGAGCGCCGCGCGCGGCTTCACGGCCAAGCTCTTCGGGCCCGACCTCTGGCCGCTGGCGCGCCAGCACCTGCTGCTGGTGGCGGTGTCGGTCGGCGTGGCGATCCTCATCGGCGTGCCGCTCGCGATCCTCGTGTTTCCGCACCTGCGGCTGCGCGCCGTGGTGCTGGGCTTTGCGAGCGTGATGCAGACCGTACCCTCGCTGGCGCTGCTCGCGGTGCTGATCTCTTTGCTCGGCGCCATCGGCGCCCTGCCCGCACTCATCGCGCTCACGCTGTACTCGCTGCTGCCGATCATGCGCAACACCGTGACCGGGTTGGCCGAAGTGCCGAACGGACTTCGGCTGGCCGGCACTGCACTGGGCATGACGCCGCCGCAGAGCCTTCAGCTGGTGCTGCTGCCTCTCGCGTTGCCCACGCTACTGGCGGGCGTTCGCACCGCGACAGCCATTGCCATCGGCACGGCCACCATCGCGGCCTTCATCGGCGCGGGTGGTTTTGGCGAGCGCATCGTGACGGGGCTGGCGCTGAACGATCGCGAGCTGTTGATGGCAGGTGCGTTGCCGGCTGCTGCCATGGCGTTGATCAGCGAAGGGGTTTTCGAGCTGATCGAATTTCTGATGCGTCGCAGTCGCAGGGCGCCGCTCGCCTGAGCTGTTCAGGGCGACGCTCACGCCGACGGTACCTTGCTCCGCGAATGTCCCCCGGGCTTCGCCCTCCTCCTTGATTTCGCTGCGCAAGGCACCGCATCGACGTGAGCGTGTTCAGTGCGGTCGTTGATGGGCTGCGCACCATCGCCGCGTCCCGTGCGCAGGACACTGGGTGCTTCCCGCAGCGAAATCAAGGAGGAGGGGCGAAGCCCCGGGGGACATTCGCGGAGGGAAGTACCCGGTGGCCTGCGCACGCGCCCCGAACAGGGCAGACGTAAACCCCCCCCAACTGGGGGCTTCCAACGAGACAAGAAAAGCGTCAGGCCAACGTGTAAGCCGTCTTCACCGTAGTGAAGAACTCCTGCGCGTACTTGCCCTGCTCCCGCGGTCCATAGCTCGATCCTTTGCGGCCGCCAAACGGCACGTGATAGTCCACCCCCGCCGTCGGCAGGTTCACCATCACCATCCCCGCCTGGCTGTGCCGCTTGAAGTGCGTCGCGTACTTCAGCGAGGTCGTCGCAATGCCGGCCGACAAACCGAACTCCGTGTCGTTCGCCGTCGCCAGTGCCTCTTCGTAGTTCTTCACGCGGATCACGCTCGCCACCGGCCCGAACACCTCCTCGCGGTTGATGCGCATGTTCGCCGCGGACTCGCTGAACAGCGCCGGCGACATGTAGTAGCCGTCCGTCTCCAGCTTCAGCAGTTCGCCGCCGGCCGCCAGCGTGGCGCCCTCGCCCTTGCCGATGGCGACGTATTCCATGTCCTGGTCGAGCTGCGACTTCGACGACACCGGCCCCACGTCCGTGCCCTGCGCCAGCGCATCGCCGACCTTGATCTTCGCCATGCGCGCCTTCATCGCCTCGATGAACTTCGGGTAGATGCCTTCGGTCACGATGAGTCGGCTCGACGCCGTGCAGCGCTGGCCGGTCGAATAGAACGCGCTCTGCACGCTGAGCTCCACGGCCTGCGCGAGGTCGGCGTCGTCGAGCACCACCTGCGGGTTCTTGCCACCCATCTCGAGCTGCACCTTCTTGTGGTTGGTGACGCACTGCACTGCGATGTTGCGGCCCACGCCCACCGAGCCGGTGAAGCTGATCGCGTGGATGCCCGGGTGGTTCACCAGCGCATCGCCGATCACGCTGCCGCGCCCCATCACCAGGTTGAACACGCCGGCCGGAATGCCCGAGCGGCTGATGATCTCGGCCAGCGCCCAGGCGCAGCCCGGCACGAGGTCGGCGGGCTTGAGCACCACGCAGTTGCCGAAGGCCAGCGCGGGTGCGATCTTCCAGGCGGGAATCGCGATGGGGAAGTTCCATGGCGTGATGAGCCCGACCACGCCCACCGGCTCGCGCGTGATCTCCACGCCGATGTTCGGGCGCACCGAAGGCAGCACCTCGCCCGACAGACGCAGGCATTCGCCCGCGAAGAACTTGAATATCTGCCCCGCGCGCGTGGCCTCGCCGATGCCTTCGGCCTTGGTCTTTCCCTCTTCGCGCGCCAGCAGCGTGCCCAGCTCTTCCTTGCGCGCGAGGATCTCCGTGCCGATCTTGTCGAGCGCGTCGGAGCGCGCCTGGATGCTGCCCGTCGCCCAGGCGGGGAAGGCCGCGGTGGCGGCGGCCACGGCGGCATCGACCTGGCCCTTGTCGCCCTGCGTGTACTGGCCCAGCACGTCGGCCAGGTTGCTGGGGTTGATGTTGGGGCTGTAGCTTTGGCCGGCCAGCCATTCGCCGTTGATGAGGTTGTTGAATTCAGTCATCGTCGATGTCCTTGTGTGCGTGTTGCGGTGAGGAGGTTGGAAAAGTCCCAAGGCTAGGTGGCGCCTTCGGACTCCACGTAGAGGGCGTACAGCGAATGGCTGGCCGCCATGTAGAGGCGGTTGTTCTTGGGGCCGCCGAACGTCAGGTTGGCACAGCGTTCGGGCAGGCGGATGAAACCGATGGGCTTGCCTTGCGCATTGAAGATCTTGACGCCATCGAGGTCTTCGGACTTCGCCTGCGGCTGATAGACCTTCATGCCGTTGCCGGCATCGACGGGTTCGGGCGCGAGCGCGCCGTTCCAGCCCCAGCCCATCCAGAGGTTGCCGTCGCGGTCGACGCGAAAGCCATCGAGCGCCGCAGCGCCCGTGCCATCGATGAGCTTCACCTTGTTCGACACACTGCCATCGGCCGCCACGTCATAACTCCAGAGGCTGCGGTTGGGCGTGCCCTTCCACTCGATGACGTAGAGCTTTTTCTCGTCCGGCGAGAAGGCCAGGCCGTTCGGGTTCACGAGGTCGGTGATCACCGCCGAGAGCTGGCCGTCGGGCGTGAGGCGGTACACGTTGGTCGTCGCCTGCTCGGGCGCGGCCTTCTCGCCTTCCCACGTGCCCGAGATGCCGAAGAGCGGGTCGGTGAACCACACGGTGTCGTCCGACTTCACGACCACGTCGTTCGGCGAATTCAGCCGCTTGCCCTGGTAGCGGTCGGCCAGCACGGTCATGCGCCCGTCGGCCTCGGTGCGCACCACGCGCCGCGTCACCGAGTGCTCGCAGCTGATGAGGCGGCCCTGCCGGTCGCGCGTGTTGCCGTTGCAGTAGCCGGCGTTCGCCTTGTGGACCTTGAACTCGCCGGTCTTCTCCTCGTAGCGCATCAGCCTGTTGTTCGGGATGTCGCTGCACACGAGGTAGCCCTCGCGCGGCAGGTACACCGGGCCCTCGGCCCAGCGCATGCCGGTGCCGACCTGCTCGAGCGTGCTGCTGTAGATGCGGTACTTCGCAAAGCTGGGGTCGAGGATCAGCACCGACGGATCGGGATACCGCTGCTGCAGCTTGTAGGGAAACGACTGGGCGCCCGCAGCGGCAGCCACGGCGCCGAGTGCCGAGCCGGCAGCCGCTTGCAGCAGGCGACGACGGTCCATGTGCTTGTCCATTCAGTCTCCTTGGATGTCGGAACGGTCGGCGCGTAAACAGCGCCGGGGGCTCAGCGGACCATGCAGGGCCGCTTGTTGTCGAAGGTCCAGTTCGGAATGAGGAACTGCATTGCCTGCGCATCGTTGCGCGCGCCGAGGCCATGCTTCAGGTACAGCTGGTGCGCCTTCTCGACCTCGGCCATGTCGAGCTCGATGCCCAGGCCGCCGCGCGTGGGCACCTGCACGAGGCCGCCCCCGATCTGCAGCGGCGCCTTCGTGAGGCGCTGGCCGTCCTGCCAGATCCAGTGCGTGTCGATGGCCGTGACCTTGCCGGGTGCGGCAGCGGCCACGTGCGTGAACATCGCGAGCGACACGTCGAAGTGGTTGTTGGAATGCGAGCCCCAGGTCAGGCCCCAGGCCTGGCACAGCTGCGCCACGCGCACCGAGCCCTGCATCGTCCAGAAGTGCGGGTCGGCCAGCGGAATGTCGACCGACTGCAGCGAGAGGCTGTGCACCATCTCGCGCCAGTCGGTGGCGACCATGTTGGTGGCGGTGGGCAGGCCGGTGGCGCGGCGGAACTCGGCCATCACCTCGCGGCCCGAGAACACGCCTTCGGCACCGCAGGGGTCTTCGGCATAGGCCATCACACCGTGCAGGTCGCGGCACAGGCGGATGGCGTCGGCCAGCAGCCAGCCGCCGTTGGGGTCGAGCGTGACGCGCGCCTGCGGAAAGCGCGCGTGCAGCGCGCGGATGGCTTCGACCTCTTCCTCGCCGCGCAGCACGCCGCCCTTGAGCTTGAAGTCGGTGAAACCATAGCGCGCGTGCGTGGCCTCGGCCAGGCGCACGATGGCCTCGGGCGTCATGGCTTCTTCGTGGCGCAGGCGGAACCAGTCGTTGTCGGCGCCAGGGTCGGACTCGTACGGCAGGTCGGTCTTCGTGCGGTCGCCCACGTAGAACAGGTAGCCGAGCATCTGCACCGCATCGCGCTGCTGGCCTTCGCCGAGCAGCGCGGCCACGGGCACGCCCAGGTGCTGGCCCAGCAGGTCGAGCAGCGCGGCTTCGGCGGCGGTCACGGCGTGGATGGTCACGCGCAGGTCGAAGGTCTGCAGGCCGCGCCCGCCGCTGTCGCGCGCGGCAAACGCGCTGCGCATGCGGTTGAGCACGGCGTTGTGGTTGCCGATGGGCTGGCCCACGATGAGGTCGCGCGCGTCTTCGAGCGTCTGGCGGATCTTCTCGCCGCCCGGCACCTCGCCCACGCCGGTGTGGCCGGCGCTGTCGGTGAGGATCAGCAGGTTGCGCGTGAAGAACGGGCCGTGCGCGCCGCTGAGGTTCATCAGCATGCTGTCGTGGCCCGCGACGGGCACGACGCGCATGGCGGTGACGACGGGCGCGCCCGACACGACGGAGGAGGCAGCGGATTCAGGAGAGGTCATCTTCGGGCTCGGTGGCTCAGTCTGCGGTGATGTGGCGGGTGTCGATCAATGTCTTCCATCGCGCCCACTCGCGCAACTGGAAGGCGGTGAAGTCCTCGGGCGTGCTGGCGACGATTTCCAGGCCCTGGTCGAGCATGCGTTTCTTGGTCTCGGGGTCTTGCATGGCGGCGATGACCGCGTCGCTCAGCTTCTTCTTCGTGGCGGGCGGCAGGCCCTTGGGCGCGGCCATGCCCTGCCACGAATAGACCTCGACGCCCTTCACGCCGGCTTCGGCGAGCGTGGGCACGTCGGGCAGCACGGGCGAGCGCTTGTCGCCGGTGACGGCCAGCGCGCGCAGCTTGCCGGCGCGGATGTGCGGCAGCACGGCGTTCACGTTCTGGAACGAGAAGTCGACCTGGTTGCCCAGCAGGTCGTTCACCGCCGGCGCGCCGCCCTTGTAGGGCACGTGCACGCCTTCGGTCTTCGACTGCTGCCAGAAGAGCTCGGCCGACAGGTGGTCGGACGAGCCGTTGCCCGAGCTCGCGAACGAGACCTTGCCGGGCGTCTTGCGCAGGAGCGCGAGCACGTCGGCCACGGTGTGCTCGGGCCGCGCGACATTCGCCACCAGCACGTTGGGCGCCTGCACGGGCACGCTGATGTAGTCGAAGTCTTTGGTGGCGTCGTAGGGCACGCTCTTTTGCAGATGCGGCGTGACGACGAAAGCACCGAGCGACGACACGAGCAGCGTGTAGCCGTCGGGCAGTGCGCGCCGCACGAAGCCGGTGCCGATGGTGCCGGTGGCGCCGGGTCGGTTGTCGACCACGAAGCTGCCGCCGAGCTTGCCCTGCAGCTGCTGCGCCAGCGCGCGCGCCACCATGTCGGTGGAGCCGCCGGCCGGGAACGGCACGATGATGGTCACGGGTTTCTGCTGCGGCCATGCATCGGCCTGCGCCGAAGCGTGCAGCGGCGACAGCAGCGCGGTGGCGGCGAGCGCGAAGCCCGTCGCCAGGAATTGCATTCTCTTCATGCGCGGTGGTCCGATCAGGAAGGAAGGCGCACAGCCTGGCGCGCGAGCAGCTTCCACTCGCCGCCCTGCTTCTGCCAGACGCCAAGGATCTTCAGCGCGACCTTGCCGGGCTTGCCCGAGTCGTTGGTGTCGGCCGTGAGCGTGTGGCGCACGATGGCGGTGTTTCCGTCGACGACCTTGATGGTCTGGTCGGTGATCGCGATGGTCACGAAGTCCGACTTGCGGTCGAGCAGGTCGGCGATGAAGCTGGCCTGCGTGTCGACCTTGCCGCCCGAATGGCCGTAGCTCAGGTCGTCGGCCACCAGTGCGCGCAGCGCGGCGGGCGTCGGGTCGACCATGGCGACGCGCAGCCGCTCGGCGGCCGCCGCAACTGCGGGTTCGGCCGCTGCGCCGCTGCTGCTGCCACCGCTGGCGGCACAACCCGCGAACACGGCGGTCGCTGCGGCGGCGAGCAGGAATTTTCTGATGAGCATGTCGTTGTCTCCTGTTTGTTTTGTGGTGCGGTCGACTGCGATCAGTGCCGGCTTACTGCGGGCCGAGCGTGTCGATGAGCGCCTTCAGTGCGTCCATCTCGTCGGGCTTCAGGTCGGTCAGCGGCGCGCGCACGGGGCCGGCGTCGTGGCCGACGAGCTTGGCGCCCGCCTTCACGATGCTCACGGCGTAGCCGGGCACGCGGTTGCGCAGTTCCAGGTAAGGCATGAAGAAGTTCTTCAGCAGGCGGTGCTGCGTGGCCATGTCGTCGTTGGCGACTGCGTGATAGAAATCCATCGCCGTCTTCGGAATGAAGTTGAAGACCGCCGACGAGTACACGGGCGTGCCCATCGCCTTGTAGGCCGCGGCATAGACCTCGGCGGTCGGCAGGCCGCCCAGGTAGGCGAAGCGGTCGCCCATCTTCTGGAAGATCGCGACCATCGCTTCGATGTCGCCCACGCCGTCCTTGAAGCCGACGAGGTTCGGGTTGCGCTCGGCCAGGCGGGCCAGCGTGTCGGGCTTGAGGCGGCTCGAAGCGCGGTTGTAGACGATCACGCCGAACTTCACGCTCTTGCACACGGCCTCGACGTGCGCGGCCAGGCCTTCCTGGCCGGCTTCGGTGAGGTAGTGCGGCAGCAGCAGGATGCCGTGCGCGCCGGCCTTCTCTGCCGCTTGCGCGCACTGGATGGCGAAGCGCGTCGGGCCGCCGGCGCCGGCAATGATCGGCACCACGCCGCGGCAGGTGTCGACCGCGGTCTGGATGATTTCGGGGTATTCGTCACCCGTCAGCGAGAAGAACTCGCCCGTGCCGCCCGCGGCGAACAGCGCGCTCGCGCCGTAGGGCGCCAGCCATTCGAGGCGCTCGACGTAGCCCTTCTTGTTGAAGTCGCCGTTGCTGTCGAAGTCGGTCAGCGGGAACGAGAGCAGGCCGGAGCCCATGATGGTCTTGAGTTCTTGCGGGTTCATCGGAAGTCGTCCAGTGAAAAAAGAGAAATGAGGAGAAGAAGAGATAAGAAGAAGGGGCCGCTCAGTCGAGCTTGAGATTGGCCTGCTGGATCACTTGCGCCCAGCGCGCGCGTTCCTTGGCGAAGAACTGGTCCTGCTCGGGCGCGGTCATGGTCACGACCTCGGCGCCCTGCCCCGCAAGGCGCGCCCGGATGTCGGGCGTGCGGATGATGCGGACCAGTTCCTTGTTGAGCCGGGCGATCACCGCGTCAGGGGTGCCGCGCGCCGCGACCACGCCCTGCCATGTGCCCGACTCGTAGCCGGGAACGCCCTGCTCCGCGATGGTCGGCACGCTGCCGATCAGCGGCATGCGCGTCGACTTCGAGACGGCGATGAGCTTGAGCTTGCCGCTTTGCACATGCGGGTAGGTGGCCAGCATGCCGTTCATGAGCACCTGCGTCTGGCCCGCGACGGTGTCGAGCACGGCCTGCACGCCGCCCTTGTAGGGCACGTACTCCCACTTGGCGCCGCTCTTGCGCTGCAGCTCGACGCCGGCCAGGTGCGCGGTGCTGCCGCTGGCGGTGACGGCGAAATTGAGGTCACTCTTCTTCGACAGCTCGACCAGTTCCTTCAGCGTGTTGGCCTGCACCGACGGGTGCACCACCAGCAGGTGCGGCGAGTACGCCAGCATGGCCACGCTGCGCAGGTCCTTCGACGGGTCGAACGGCAGCTTGGGGTACAGCGACGGGCTGATGGCCAGCGCGCCGAGGTCGCACAGCATGAGCGTGTGGCCGTCGGCCGGCGCCTTGGCCAGCATGTCGGCGCCGAGGTTGCCGTTGGCGCCCGCACGGTTCTCGATGACCACGGGCTGGCCCAGCGCCTCGGACAGCGGCTGGCCGATGGCGCGCGCAATGATGTCCGACGAGCCGCCCGGCGGGTACGGCACGATGAGACGGATGGGCTTGGAAGGCCAGGTGCCGCCCGCCCCTTGCGCAAACGCGTGCAAGGGCAGGCTGGCGGCCAGTGTGGTGGCGAGGGCGGCGCCGAGCGCGCCGCGTCGGTTGACGGTCATGGGGGCTGTCTCCTGAAGTTCGATGCAGGCATGCGGGGCCGCGATGGCTCCACATGTTATCAGTCATCGTACAACTAGAAAATCAGCTTGTCCAGACTTGAGCCCCGAAAACCCGGGGAGAACTCAGCGCGAAGGGGTGTTGTCGGACGAGGCGGTGCCGTGGCCGGCCGCCTCCGCCCTGGCTTTTTGCTGTTGCGCGGCTTCCTGCGCCATGCGCAGCCGCTCGCGGCTGTTGGTCAGGTGGATGCGCATCGCGGCGCGTGCCGACTCGGGGTCGCGGCGCGCGATGGCCGCGTAGATTTCCTCGTGCTCGCGGTTCACGCGGCTCAGGTAGCTGCCGTCCTGCACGCGGATCGCGCTGATGCGCGTGCGCGGGATGATCGTCGTGCCCAGGTGCCGCATGATGTCGGCGAAGTAGGGGTTGCCGGTCGACTGCGCGATCTCCAGGTGGAAGGTGAAGTCGGGTCCCACGGTGTCGCCGCCGACCTTGACGTTCTGCTCGAACGCGTCGAGCGCCTGGCGCATCGCGACCAGCTGCTCGTCGGTGCGCCGGCTCGCGGCCAGCCCGGCGGATTCGGTCTCCAGGCTGATGCGCAGCTCGAGCACGGCGAGCACGTCGACCGAGGTCGCGATCTCGCCGGGATCGAGGCGAAACACCCCGCCCATGCCGCCCGGACGCGGCTGCAGCACGAAGGTGCCCACGCCGTGCAGCGTCTCGACCAGCCCGCCCGCCTGCAGCTTGGACAGCGCCTCGCGCACCACGGTGCGGCTCACGCCGTAGGCCTGCATGATGGCCGACTCGGTCGGCAGCTTGTCGCCGGGGCGCAGCGACTGGCTGCGGATCTTCTCGCCCAGGTCTTCCACCAGCCCGTTCGCCAGGCCGCGCGCGCGCTGGCGCGGCCGCCCGACGAAGGCGGCGTTGCCCGCCGGGTTGTCAGCGGTCGTTGTCTGAACTTCGGGATTACCCGCAGTCGTTGAGGCCATGACGACGATCATAATCCCCTCACAGTTGTACGACAACAGATAACTTATCACCTAAAAAGCGGTGACGACGTTGTCCACCTCCTCCGCTTCCCCTCACACATCCCGAAGACATGTCGACGCCTGAAGCCCCCTCCTCCCCACTCGGCCGCTTGCTGCTGACCGGCGCCGCCGGCGGCCTGGGTCGCGTGCTGCGCGAACGGCTCGCGCCTTTTGCGAACGTGATCCGCCTTTCCGACATCGCCGACATCGCGCCGGCCACGGGCGCGCATGAAGAAGTCGTGCCCTGCGACCTGTCCGACAAGGCCGCGGTCGACACGCTGGTGGCCGGCTGCGACGCCATCGCCCATTTCGGCGGCGTGTCGGTGGAGCGCCCGTTCGAAGAAGTGCTCGAAGCCAACATCAAGGGCGTGTTCAACCTGTACGAAGCCGCGCGCCGCTACGGCGTGAAGCGCGTGGTGTTCGCCAGCTCGAACCACGTGATCGGCTTCTACAAGCAGGACGAGCACATCGACGCGCACGCCGCGCGCCGGCCCGACGGCTACTACGGCCTGTCGAAGTCCTTCGGCGAGGACATGGCGCAGTTCTACTTCGACCGCTGGGGCATCGAGACCGTGAGCATCCGCATCGGCTCCTCGTTCCCCGAGCCTCTCAACCGCCGCATGATGAGCACCTGGCTCAGCTACCGCGACCTCACGACGCTGATCCAGAAGTCGCTCTTCACGCCCGACGTGAAGCACACGGTGGTCTACGGCATGTCGGCCAACCGCGACCTGTGGTGGGACAACGCCGCCGCCGCGCACCTGGGCTTCGTGCCGCAAGACAGCTCCGAGGTGTTCCGCGACAAGGTCGAGGCGCAGCCGCCGGTGGCGCCCACCGATCCGAACGCCATCTACCAGGGCGGCGCCTTCACCGCACAAGGCCCGTTCGGCGACTGAACGGGCCGCACCGCATGCAAGCCGAACTCGCTCTCGACGCACGCAACGGCACTGGCGAAAGCCCGGTGTGGCTGGCCGCGCAGCAGGCGCTGTACTGGGTCGACATTCCCGCACGCACACTCAACCGCTGGCACGCCAGCGAAGGCCATGCGCAGTGGCACGCCGACGAAATGATCGCCTGCATCGCACCGCGCGCCGACAGGCCCGGCGAATGGATCGCCGGCATGGAAAGCGGCCTGTTCTCGCTGCGCGAGCGCACCGACGGCACGCTCGCGGCCACGCCGCTCGCCCCGGTGGCGCACGCCGCGCCGGGCATGCGCTTCAACGACGGCCGCTGCGACCGGCAAGGCCGCTTCTGGGCCGGCACAATGCTGCTGGACATGGCTGCGGGCGCGCGCGTCGGCCGCCTGTACAGCTACGGCGCCGGCGACGAGAGCGCAGCCCTGAAACTGGACGACCTGATCGTGCCCAACGGCCTGGCCTTCAGCCCCGACGGCCGCACGATGTACCTGTCGGACTCGCACCCGAGCGTGCAGGCCGTCTGGGCCTTCGACTACGACACCGACACCGGCACGCCCCACAACCGGCGCCTGTTCGTCGACATGAATCCCCTGCCCGGCCGCCCCGACGGCGCGGCCATGGATGTCGACGGCTGCTACTGGATCTGCGGCAACGACGCCGGCCTGGTGCACCGCTTCACGCCCGACGGCCGGCTCGACCGCTCGCTCGCCGTGCCGGTGAAGAAACCCGCCATGTGCGCCTTCGGCGGCCCGACGCTCGACACGCTGTTCGTCACCTCGATCCGCCCCGGCGGCATCGACCTGTCGGACCAGCCGCTGGCCGGCGGCGTGTTCGCGCTGCGCCCCGGCGTGGCGGGCGTGCCCGAGCCGGCCTTCGGCGGCTGACCCTTTTCTTTTTTATTGACGACAACCACCAAGAGGACGAGACAAATGAAGCTCTACAAGACACTCATCGCACTTGCTGCCGGCGCGGCGGCCGCGTTGACCACGCTGGCTGCCGGCGCCACCGAGTTCCGCTCGGCCGACATCCACCCCGACGACTACCCCACCGTGACCGCCGTGAAGTTCATGAGCGAACGGCTCAAGGCGCTGTCCGGGGGCAAGCACAGCATCAAGGTCTTCAACAACAGCGCGCTCGGCAACGAGAAGGACACGATCGAGCAGACCAAGATCGGCGCGCTGCAGATGGTGCGCGTGAACATCGCGCCCATGAACAACATCTGCCCCGAAACGCAGGTGCCGACCATGCCCTTCCTGTTCCGTTCGGTGGAGCACCTGCACAAGGTGCTCGACGGCCCGGTCGGCGAAGAAATCCTGAAGTCGTGCGAGAAGCAGGGCTTCGTGGGCCTGGCCTACTACGACAGCGGCGCGCGCTCGATGTTCACGGCCAAGAAGCCGGTGCGCAACTTCGCCGACATGAAGGGCCTGAAGGTGCGCGTGCAGCAGTCCGACCTGTGGGTGTCGATGCTCGAGGCCATGGGCGCCAACGCCACGCCGATGCCGATGGGCGAGGTCTACACGGGCCTGAAGACCGGCCTCATCGACGCCGCCGAAAACAACTACCCCACCTACGAAAGCGCGCGCGCCTTCGAGGTCGCCAAGTACTACAGCAAGACCGAGCACTCGATGGCGCCCGAGATGCTGCTGTTCTCCAAGCGCGCGTGGGACAAGCTCTCCGCCGAAGAGCAAGGCTGGCTGCGCCAGGCCGCCAAGGAATCGGTGCCCTACATGCGCAAGCAATGGCAGGAGCGTGAAGTGAAGTCGCTGGCCACGGTGAAGGCCGGCGGCGCCGAGATCATCGACGTCGACAAGGCCCCGTTCCAGGCCGCGATGAAGCCAGTGTACGACAAGTTCATCACGGACGCGAAGCTCAAGGACCTCGTGAAGCGCGTCCAGGACACGAAGTAAACAGGGCTCGCCCCCCAGGCTTCGCGCACTTCGTGACCCTGCGCCCCTGCCGGGGGGCACGAAGAGGCGGAGCCTCTCCATTTTTCGCGCTGGAAATATGTACACCAAACTTTGCCGCACGCTCGCCCGTGCCTGCATGTGGTTGGGCATCCTCGGTCTCGTCGCGGTGATCTGCGCCGTGAGCTGGCAGGTGTTCGGCCGCTACGTGCTCAACAACACCCCCACCTGGGCCGAGAGCCTCGCGCTGCTGCTGGTGCTCTACGTGACCATGCTGGGCGTGGCCGTGGGCGTGCGCGATGCGGGCCACATCGGACTTGAATCGTTCCTCGTGCTCGCGCCCGACTGGCTGCGCCTGAAGATGGAATACCTCATCCACGCGCTGATCCTGCTGTTCGGCCTGGCCATGGCCTGGAACTGCGCCTCGCTCGCCGAATCGGTGTGGGACTACCGCCTGCCCACGCTGTGGATTTCCGAAGGCTGGAAGTACGTGCCCGCCGCCGTGTCCGGCGTCCTCATCGTGATGTTCTCGATCGAACACATCATCGCCTTGGCCCAAGGCCGCGAAGTCGAACCCGCCTGGGGCTGAACCTCATCATGACGACCCCTCTTCTCATTCTTTGCCTCTCGTTCACGCTGTTCCTGCTGCTCGGCGTGCCGGTGGCGTTCTCGATCGGGCTGTCGGCCCTGGCCACGCTGCTGTACGAAGGCTTGCCGCTCGCGGTGGGCTTCCAGCAGATGACCTCGGGCATGGGCATCTTCTCGTTCCTGGCCATTCCCTTCTTCATCTTCGCCGGCGAGCTGATGCTCTACGGCGGCATCGCGGACCGCATCGTCAACTTCGCGCGCAACCTCGTGGGCCACGTGCGCGGCGGCCTCGGCATGTCGAACGTGGTGGCCTGCACCCTGTTCGGCGGCGTCTCGGGCTCGCCCGTGGCGGACGTCTCGGCCATGGGCGCCGTGATGATCCCGATGATGAAGAAGGAGGGCTACCACGCCGACTACGCGGTCAACGTGACGACGCACGCGGCCCTGGTCGGCGCGTTGATGCCCACCAGCCACAACCTCATCATCTATTCGCTCGCAGCGGGCGGCAAGGTGTCGATCGCGGCGCTGATCCTGGCGGCGCTGCTGCCGGCAGCCGTGCTCACGCTGAGCAACCTCGCGGCGGCCTACCTCGTGGCCGTGAAGCGCGGCTACCCGGCCGGCAGCTTCCCCGGCTGGGCCATCGTGGCGCGCTCGTTCGCGGCGGCGCTGCCGGGCCTGTTCATCGTGGTGCTGATCCTCGGCGGAATTTTGTCGGGCATCTTCACGGCGACCGAGTCGGCGGCGGTGGCGGTGCTCTATGCGCTGGCGCTCACGATCTTCGTGTACCGCACGCTGAAGTGGGAGCACTTCATCAAGGCGGCTTCGAAGGCCGTGCGCACCACGGGCGTGATCCTGCTGCTCATCGGCATCTCGAGCACCTTCGGCTACCTCATCAGCCTGTACGGCGTGGCCGAGCTCACGGGCCAGATGCTGTCGCAGGTGACGACCACGCCGTGGATGATCTTCCTGCTCATCAACATCATCCTGTTCGTGCTGGGCACCTTCCTGGACATGGCCGCGACCATCCTGCTGTGCACGCCGATCTTCCTGCCCATTGCACAGCAGTACGGCATGACCTCGGTGCAGTTCGGCGTGGTGATGCTCATCAATTGCGCGCTCGGCCTGAACACGCCGCCCGTGGGCACCACGCAGTTCGTCGGCTGCGCCATCGGCGGGGTGTCGGTGGGCACGGTGATGCGCACGATCTGGCCCTTCTACGGCGCGCTGATCTTCGCGCTCGGCGTGGTCACCTTCGTGCCGGCGTTTTCCACCTGGCTGCCCAGCCTGTTCATGGTGGTGAAGTAAAGAAAAGAGAAAGGGCCTCCCGATGGCCGATGCGAACACCCGACCGCCGCTGTACATCCGCATCCACGCGGCCGACAACGTGGCCATCGTCGCGAACGACGGCGGCCTGAAGGCCGGCACGGCCTTCGACGACGGCCTGGTGCTGGTCGACACCGTGCCCCAGGGCCACAAGGTGGCGCTCGTCGACCTGGCCGAAGGCGACGCCATCCGCCGCTACAACGTGGTGATCGGCTATGCGCTCAAGGCGCTGCCGCGCGGCAGCTGGGTGCACGAGCGCGTGATGCGCATGCCGGTCGCGCCCGAGCTCGACGGCCTGCCCATCGCCACGGTCAAGCCCCCTGCCCTGCCGCCGCTCCAGGGCTACACCTTCGAGGGCTACCGCAACGCCGACGGCTCGGTGGGCACGCGCAACATCCTCGCGATCACGCAGACCGTGCAGTGCGTGGCGGGCGTGACCGAGTTCGCCGTGCAGCGCATCAAGGCCGAGCTGCTGCCGAAGTACCCGCATGTGGACGACGTGGTGGCGCTCGAACACAGCTACGGCTGCGGCGTCGCCATCGATGCGCCCGACGCCATCGTGCCGATCCGCACCCTGCGCAACATCAGCCTCAACCCGAACTTCGGCGGCGAGGTGATGGTCGTGAGCCTGGGCTGCGAGAAGCTGCAGCCCGAGCGCCTGCTGCCGCCCGGCACCATCCCCATCGCCGACCAGCGCGGCGCGCCCGCCGAGGAGCTCGACGTGATCTGCCTGCAGGACGACGCGCACGTGGGCTTCATGTCGATGATCGATTCGGTGATGCGCCAGGCCGAGACGCACCTCGCGCGCCTCAACCAACGCCGACGCGAGACCGTGCCCGCAAGCGAACTCGTCGTGGGCGTGCAGTGCGGCGGCAGCGACGCCTTCTCGGGCGTCACCGCCAACCCGGCCGTGGGCTTTTGCACCGACCTGCTGGTGCGCGCGGGCGCCACCGTGATGTTCTCGGAAGTCACCGAGGTGCGCGACGGCATCGACCAGCTCACCTCGCGCGCGGCCACGCCCGAAGTGGCCGACGCCATGATCCGCGAGATGGCCTGGTACGACGCCTACCTCGACAAGGGCCGCGTCGACCGCAGCGCCAACACCACGCCGGGCAACAAGAAGGGCGGGCTGTCGAACATCGTCGAGAAGGCGATGGGCTCGATCGTCAAGTCGGGCTCGGCGCCGATCACCGGCGTGCTCGCGCCCGGCGAGAAGCTAGCGCAGAAAGGCCTGATCTACGCCGCCACGCCGGCCAGCGACTTCATCTGCGGCACGCTGCAGTTGGCGGCCGGCATGAACCTGCACGTGTTCACCACCGGCCGCGGCACGCCCTACGGGCTGGCCGAAGTGCCGGTGATCAAGGTCGCCACGCGCAGCGACCTCGCGCGCCGCTGGCACGACCTGATGGACGTGAACGCGGGCCGCATCGCCGACGGCGAGGCCAGCATCGAGGACATCGGCTGGGAAATGTTCCGCCTGATGCTCGACGTGGCCAGCGGCCGCAAGAAGACCTGGGCCGAGCACTGGAAGCTGCACAACGCGCTGGTGCTGTTCAACCCGGCACCGGTCACCTGATCGAACCACCCTCACGGAGCACAGCCATGGAAGACCTCAAGGACAAGACCGCCCTCGTCACCGGCGCCAGCACCGGCATCGGCGCCGCGGTGGCCATCGCGTTTGCCGCGCGCGGCATGCGCGTGGCCGTGCACTACAACAGCTCGGCCGATGCGGCGACCCGCGTGGTCGACACCATCCGCGCCGCCGGCGGCACGGCCTTCGCGTTGCAGGCCGACGTGCGCGACACGGCCGCGATCCGCGCCTGCGTGCAGGAAATCACGGCGCAGTTCGGCCGCATCGACGTGCTGGTGAACAACGCCGGCAGCCTGGTCAAGCGCATGCCCATCGCCGAGTTCGACGATGCGCTGTTCGACGAGGTGATGCACATCAACGCGCGCTCGGTGCTGGCCTTCTGCCGCGAGACGGTGCCGCAGATGCGCAAGCAAGGCAGCGGCGCCATCATCAACGTGACCTCGGTGGCCGCGCGCACCGGCGGCGGCCCCGGCGCGTACCTGTACGCGGGCGCCAAGGGCTTCGTGAGCACCGCGACGCACGGCCTGGCGCGGGAACTCGTGGGCGACCACATCCGCGTGAACGCGGTCGCGCCGGGCGTGATCCAGACGCCATTCCAGGACCGCTTCTCGACGCCCGCGATGCTCGAGACCTTCAGGACCGGCATCCCGATGGGGCGCCTGGGCACGGCCGACGAATGCGTGGGCGCCTTCCTTTACCTCGCTTCCGAGCAGCTCTCGGGCTACGTGACGGGACAGGTGCTCGAAGTGAACGGCGGGCAGTACATGCCCTGACGCCCCGCCTTCTCGGCACAACAGATCAACAACGGAGACAGAGACACCATGCAAAGAAGCCAGTTCGTCCGCGGCATTGCCGCCCTCTCGGCCACCGCCGCCCTCTCGCTCGGCCTGGCCGCGCCCGCCGCGGCGCAAGCCAGCGACTTCCCGAACCGCACCATCGAGCTGCTCGTGCCCTACCAGCCCGGCGGCGGCACCGACGGCCTGGCGCGCGCGTTTTCCGAAGCCAGCCGCAAGCACATCTCGCAGAGCATCGTGATCGTCAACCGCCCCGGCGCGGGCGGCGCCATCGGCTGGACCGAGGTGATCAACGCCAAGCCCGACGGCTACAAGCTCGCGGTGCTCACCGTGGAGCTGCTCACGCTGCCGCACCTGGGCCTGGCCAAGTTCAACTACGACGACTTCCAGCCCATTGCGCAGCTCAACGCCGACCCGGCCGCGATCACCGTGAAGGCCGATGCGCCGTGGAACACCATCGAAGAGTTCCTCGCCGCCGCGAAGAAGTCGCCCGAGGGCATCCGCGTGGGCAACTCGGGCAACGGTTCGATCTGGCACCTGGCCGCCGCCGCGCTCGAAGACAAGACCGGCACCAAGTTCGGCCACATCCCGTTCCAGGGCGCCGCGCCCGCCGTGCTGGCGCTGCTGGGCGGCCACATCGAGGCCGTGGCCGTGAGCCCCGCCGAAGTCACGACGCACGTGCAGGGCGGCAAGCTCAAGGTGCTGATGGTGATGGCCGACAAGCGCGTGAAGGGCTTCGAGAAGATCCCGACCGCCAAGGAGCGCGGCATCGACCTGTCGATCGGCACGTGGCGCGGCCTGGGCGCGCCGAAGAACACGCCGCCCGAGGTGATGGCCAAGCTGCGCGAGATCACCGCCAAGACCGCCGCCGAGCCGCTGATGCACGAGGTGATGGACAAGCAGAACCTGGGCTACGTCTACACCGACGGCGCGGTGTTCAAGGAAACGCTGGCCAAGGACAACGCCTACTTCAAGGCGCTGATCACCAAGCTGAACATCAAGCCGTGAACGCGACACGACAAGGAGACACAGCCATGCAACGTCGCACACTCATCCAGTCCGCCCTCACCGCCTCGCTGGCGGCAGCCCTGCCCGCCTTCGCGCAGGGCGGCAACACCTGGCCCACGGGCAAGGCCATCACCTACCTCGTGCCCTTTCCCGCGGGCGGCACCACCGACGTGCTGGGCCGCCTCATCGGGCAGAAGCTCGGCACCGTGCTGGGCACGAGCGTGATCATCGACAACAAGGGCGGCGCTGGCGGCAGCGTGGGCTCGGAGATCGGCGCGCGCGCCGCGCCCGACGGCTTCACGCTGGTAGGCGGCACGATCAGCTCGCACGCGATCAACGTGAGCCTGTACCCCAAGCTGGGCTACGACCCGCAGAAGTCGTTCGCGCCCGTGACGCTCATCGGCACCAACCCCGTGGTGCTGGTGGTGAACCAGGCCAGCCCCTACAAGACGCTGAAGGACGTGATCGCCGCGAGCAAGGCCAAGGCCGGCGGCCTCTCGTCGGCCTCGGCGGGCACGGGCACCTCGCAGCACCTGGCGCTGGAACTGCTGGGCTACAAGTCGGGCGTGAAGTTCACGCACATCCCGTACAAGGGCAGCGGCCCGGCGATCCAGGACGTGATCGGTGGGCAGGTGGACATGATGTTCGACACCACCGTGGTGGCCGGCCCGCACATCCAGAGTGGCAAGCTGCGCGCCATCGCCGTCACCTCGGCCAAGCGCCTGGCCTCGATGCCCGACGTGCCCACGGTGGCCGAGTCGGGCGTGCCCGGCCTGCAGGACTTCGAGGTGGTGTCGTGGCAGGCGATCTTCGTGCCCGCGGGCACGCCGCCCCCCGTCGTCGATCGCCTGCACACCGAGATCCGCAAGATCCTCGCAACGCCCGAGATGCAGGACAAGCTCAAGGGCTTCGGCATGGAGCCCGCCGACCTCACGACCGCGCAGATCGCCGCCTTCCAGAAGACGGAAGTGGAGAAGTGGGCGCAGGTGATCAAGGCCGCAGGCATCAAGGCCGACTGACCTCCCCGAATCCGGCAGCCACCACCCCCCCACAAGCGCCTGGTGGGCGGTGTGGTGCGGGCGGCCCCTCTGTGCCGCCGAGGCGCGCAGCGTTTCGCGGATCAGGGCTCGCAGCTGTTTGAGCGCAGCGAGTTCTGCGAGACCCCGCGAAACGCGAGCACCGCAGGGCAGCCGCGAAGCGGCCGGCACAGTGGGGCCGACCGCGCCGTACCGCCCACCGGGCGCGCATCCACACAGGTAAAGAACAAGCAAGCAACCAAGGGAAGCTTCCTACGTCCCCAAGGAGAAGCGCTTTATAGAATGCCCGTCCGATTCCGCATTCCAGGCCTTTCACAACGTGTCCGATCGCTCCGCAGTTCTGCCCCAATACCTGTTCCCCAAGCAGGCCCTGACCAATTTCGCCGGCTGGGTCGCAGGCAAGGAACGAGGCGCGGTCACCACCTGGATCATTCGCCGCTTCGTTGCCAAGTACGGCGTCGACATGGGCGAAGCGCTCGAGTCCGACATCCATCACTACAAGAGCTTCAACCAGTTCTTCACGCGCGCCCTCAAGCCCGGCATGCGCCCGCTCGCGCAGGCCGACCTCGTGTGCCCCGTGGACGGCGCCATCAGCCAGTTCGGTGCCATCGAGGGCGACCAGATCTTCCAGGCCAAGGGCCACAACTACACGACCACCGCGCTGGTCGGCGGCGACGCCGCACTGGCCGCCAAGTTCGCGCACGGCAGCTTTGCCACGCTGTACCTGAGCCCCAAGGACTACCACCGCATCCACATGCCCTGCGACGGGCGGCTGGTGCGCATGATCCACGTGCCCGGCGACCTGTTCTCGGTCAACCCGACCACCGCGCGCGGTGTGCCCGGCCTGTTCGCGCGCAACGAACGCGTGGTGTGCGTCTTCGAATCGGCCAACGGCCCCTTCGTGCTCGTGCTCGTGGGCGCCACCATCGTCGGCAGCATGGCCACCGTGTGGCACGGCGTGGTCAACCCGCCGCGCGTGGGCGAGTTGCGCGAGTGGCACTACAACGACCAGCAGATCGACATCAAGAAGGGCGACGAGATGGGCCGGTTCTTGCTCGGCTCGACCGTCGTCATGCTGTTCCCGGCGCCCGCGCTGGCCTTCAACCCGGACTGGTCGCCCACCCGCGCGATCCGCCTGGGCGAAGCCATGGCCAACTACGCCTGATTTGTGAAGCTTTGTCTCGAAACCCGCATGCTGCATGCCTGTACAGCTATAAAACCAGTAGCATCCTGATCCTTCGCGCTATAGTCGTCGGCCAGCCAGACGGTCCATGACGACCAATCACAAACAAGAGTGCGCCGCCCCGGCC